>JAKSQR010000053.1 GCA_024404065.1 Clostridia bacterium
CGGTTGCGTCGTTGTAAAGAGCTACTATTTCAGCCTTTGTTGAGGGAACTTTTTCTGCCTTTGCGGTGGTAGTTTCTGCTGCTGCCTCAGTGGTAGCTTCTGTAGTAATTTCAGCAGTTGTTGCCTCTGTAGCAGGCTCTGTTTCTATAGCAGATGTGGTATCTGAAGTAACTTCAGCGGTTGTGTTTTCTGATGTTGCTTCGGTGGTATCTGCTACGGTAGTATCAGCTGCTGTTGTGTCAGCTTTTGTGGTTGTTTCGTTATTATCTGCAGTACATGCTGCAAAGGATAAAACAAGTGCTAAGCACATTAAAATTGCCATTATTTTTTTCATATTTTCATCACTCCTCAGATTGATTATATCACATTAGTACGCTTATTCAACATAAGATTAAAAATATGATATTTTACACAAATTTTTGTATAATCTATGTGCATAATGCATAATTAGTTGTATATTCAGCGAATTGTTGCATAAAATACAACTATTTTGCATATTATTTCACTTTTATGCAAATTTTACTTGACTTTATATAATAGATTATGTATAATGCTTGCATATTTTAATAATTGGAGACACAGTATGACTAAAATTTTTATTGACGGAAGTGCAGGTACAACAGGTCTGAGAATTTATGAAAGACTTGGCGACCGAAAGGATATAGAGCTTATTAAGCTCACAGAAGAAAACAGGAAAAATGCCGAGGCAAGAAAGCAGGCAATTTATGAAGCTGATATAGCTTTTCTTTGCTTACCCGATGCTGCTGCTATTGAGGCAGTTCAGCTTGCTGAGGGCAGTAATACAGCAATTATAGATACATCCACAGCTCACAGAACAAATGATGACTGGGCTTATGGTTTCCCTGAGCTTACAGGCTTAAGAAATAAAATTGCTTCATCAAAGCGAATTGCAAACCCCGGCTGCCATGCAAGTGGTTTTATTTCTCTTGTTGCTCCCCTTACAGAAAACGGCATTATATCAAAGGATGCCACACTCAGTGCATTTTCACTTACAGGCTACTCAGGTGGCGGCAAAAAAATGATTGCTGAATATGAAGACGATGGCAGAGATACTCTACTTGATGCTCCCAGAATGTATGGCATATCACAGAGCCACAAGCATTTACCCGAAATGAGCAAAATCTGCTCACTTAATAATGCTCCTGCATTCTGTCCCATAGTTGCACCTTACTATAGTGGTATGGAAGTATCTATTCCCCTTTTCGCAAAGGATATAAAGGGTACAATAGAAGACATAAAAGCAGTTTATGCAGATTATTACAAAACAGGTCTTGTAAAATTTATAGATAACGACAGCGAGGGTGGCTTCCTTTCAGCAGGTGCACTCAGCGGTCGTGATGATATGGTTATAACCGTATGTGGCAATGAGGAAAGAATATTGCTTGTTTCAAGATTTGATAACCTTGGCAAGGGTGCCTCAGGCGCTGCCATTCAGAATATGAATATATTACTTGGCGTTGACGAAAAAACTGGACTTAACGCATAAGGAGGAAGAGAGATATGAAATTTATAGAAGGCGGTGTTTGTGCCGCAAAGGGCTTTACTGCTGGTGGTATTCACTGCGGTATACGCAAAAATAAAGAAAAAAGAGACCTTTCAATTATATATAGTGAAACTCTTGCTGCAACAGCAGCTACCTACACAACTAACCTTGTAAAGGGTGCGCCTCTCACAGTTACAAAGAATAACATTGCAGACGGCTATGCACAGGCAGTTATCTGCAACAGCGGTAATGCAAACACCTGTAACTTTGACGGCATTGAGGTTGCTGAAAAGATGTGTCAGCTTCTTGCTGATGGCCTTTCAATCAAGGCTTCAGATGTAGTTGTAGCCTCTACTGGTGTTATCGGTCAGAGACTTGATGTAACTCCCATAGCAAACAGTATTCCCGCTCTTATCTCATCCCTTTCAGAGAATGGCAGTGATAATGCTGCTGAGGGAATTATGACAACTGATACTGTTAAAAAGGAAGTAGCAGTTGAATTTGAAATTGGCGGTAAAACCTGCCACATAGGTGGTATTGCCAAGGGCAGCGGTATGATTCACCCTAACATGGCAACTATGCTTGTATTTATCACCTGCGACTGCGCTATCTCCCCTGCTATGCTTCAGAAGGCTCTCAGCGGTGATATTAAGAATACCTTCAATATGGTTTCAGTTGATGGCGATACATCTACAAATGATATGGTTACAGTAATGTGTAACGGTATGGCTGGCAATGATATAATTGACAGTGAGGGTGAAGCCTACAACGAATTTATGAAGGCTCTTAACTCAGTAACCATGAACCTTTGCAGAAAGATTGCAGGTGACGGCGAAGGCGCTACAAAGCTGCTTGAGTGCAAGGTTACAGGTGCAAAAGACGAAGCTACTGCAAAGACCGTTGCAAAGAGTGTTATCTGCTCTTCACTTCTCAAGGCTGCAATGTTCGGTGCTGACGCAAACTGGGGCAGAGTGCTTTGTGCTATCGGTTACAGCGGTGCTGATGTTGATGTAAACAAGATTGACGTTTCATTCAAGAGCAATGCAGGTGAAATTCCCGTTTGTGTTAATGGCGCAGGCATTGAATTCTCAGAGGAGTTTGCAAAGAGCATACTTGTAGAGAAAGAGATTGAAATACTTATCAGCCTTAAAAGTGGTGAGGCAAGTGCTACAGCATGGGGCTGTGACCTCACTTATGAATATGTTAAAATCAATGGCGACTATCGTACCTGATAGGAGGAATTAAAATGAGCAGTGAATATACAACCGAAGAACGCATTGAAGACATAATCAGTGCGCTTCCTTATATTAAGCAGTACACAGGCAAAACTGTTGTAGTTAAATACGGCGGTAATGCAATGATAAATGAGGACCTTAAGCAGAAGGTTATGGAGGATATGGTACTCCTCTCAACTATCGGTGTAAGAGTAGTGCTTGTACACGGCGGTGGTCCTGAAATCAGCAACCTTATGGCAAAGCTTGGCAAAAAGAGTGAGTTTGTTGATGGCCTCAGAGTTACAGATAAAGAAACCGTTGATATAGTACAGATGGCTCTTGCAGGTAAGGTTAACAAAACACTTGTAAATATGCTTCAGCAGTATGGCGCTATGGCAATTGGTCTTAGCGGTATGGATTCAAGACTTATTGAAGCTGAAATGCTGGATGAAAAGCTTGGCTATGTAGGTGAAATCACTCACATAAACACACAGCTTATTACAGACCTGCTTGATAAGGGCTACATTCCCGTTATCTCAACTCTTGGCTGCGATACAGATGGTAACACCTACAATATAAATGGTGATACAGCAGCAGCCTGCATTGCAGGTGCACTCGGTGCAGAAAAGTTTATACTTATGACAGATATTTCTGGTGTACTCCGTGATAAGGATGACCCATCAACACTTATACCTGAGATTTCTGCTGAGGAGGCTGATGAGCTTTACTCAAGCGGTGTTATCTCCGGTGGTATGATTCCTAAGGTTAAGTGCTGCTTTGACGCAATCAATAAGGGCGTTAAAAATGTTGTAATAATGAATGGTACAGTGCCTCACTCAATTCTTATTGAGTTACTTACAAATGAAGGCTGTGGCACAATGTTCCATGGAGGCAAATAATGAGCATTAAAGAAACTGATAAAAAGTATGTTGCAGGCACCTATAACCGCTTCCCAGTTGAAATTGTAAGCGGTAAAGGCTCTGTAGTAGTAGATAATGAGGGCAAGGAGTATATAGACCTTGGCTCAGGCATTGCAGTTACATCCTTTGGTGTAGCAGATGACGAATGGCAGAAGGCTGTAACAGAGCAGATAAGCAAGGTACAGCACATGTCAAATTTATATTATACTGAGCCCTGTGCAAAGCTTGCTGAAAAGCTTTGTAATAAAACAGGTATGAGCAAGGTTTTCTTCTCAAACTCAGGTGCAGAGGCAAACGAATGTGCAATTAAAATTGCAAGAAAGTATGCTGCTGAAAAGAAGGGTGCTGATTACAGCACAATCATTACACTTGTAAACAGCTTCCACGGCAGAACTCTTACTACACTTGCTGCAACAGGTCAGGAGCATTACCACGAACTTTTTCAGCCTCTTACCCCTGGCTTTGTGCATGTAAATGCAGGTGATATTGAAGAATTCAAGAAGGTTGCAATCGAGTCAAAGGCTGCAGGTATCCTTATGGAATGTGTGCAGGGTGAGGGCGGTGTTATCCCCCTTGACGGCGAATACGTAAAGGCTGTTGCAGCATTTTGTAAAGAAAATGATATAGTGCTTATGTTTGACGAGGTGCAGACAGGTAACGGCAGAAGCGGTTATATGTATGCTTATATGGCTTATGGAGTAGAGCCTGATGTAGTTTCTACTGCAAAGGGTCTTGCAGGCGGCCTCCCCCTTGGTGCTACATTACTCAGCGATAAGGTTAAGGATGTATTAGGCTTTGGTGACCATGGCTCAACCTTTGGTGGTAACCCTGTAAGCTGTGCTGCTGCAAACAGCATTATAGACAGAATTGACGATACACTCCTTGCTGATGTAAAAGCTAAGAGCGAATATATCTTCGATACATTCACAGGCCTTGAAGGTGTAGAAAGTGTAAGCGGTATGGGCCTTATGATAGGTATTAAAACAGTTAAGCCTGCGGGTGAAATTGTAAAAGAATGTATGGCAAATGGTGTACTTTGCCTTACTGCAAAGGATAAGGTAAGATTACTTCCCGCTCTCAATATACCTATGGAAACATTGCAGAAAGCCTGTGAAATAATAAAGAAAGCAATAGAAGCATAATAGCTAACACCACCCGTTTTTGGGTGGTGTTTTTGTATACTTTTACAGTTGTAAAAATTACTGTTGGTGATATAATAGTTAAGTGCTTAACTGTTAATAAGTTAATTATTTTTCGGAGGTGGAAAAATGAGCAATAAAAGTGGCTTTACTCCGGAGCCCGCAGTACTTGATTTTATGAAGGTTAATAAGCTTCATCACTGCTGTGTGGATTCGGGAATAAAAGCTCTTGGCCTTGGTCTGCACTGTAATCAGCATACGTTGCTTATGTACCTTAATCAAAGTGAAAAAACTATATCTCAGAAGGATATAGCAAAGCACTATGATGTAAGTGCTGCAGCAGTAGCTGGTGCGCTCAAATCCCTTGAAAATGACGGATATATAAAGAGAGCCGTTGACTCTGCTGATACAAGAAGAAATATTGTAGAAATCACACCTAAGGGTGAAGAAATAATATTACAATCAGAACGTGTATTTGCCTACGTTGATAATAAAATGATAGAAGGTATCAACGAAGAGGAGCTTAAAGTTCTTGACAAATGCCTTAAAAAGATGTCTGATAATTTACTTGAAATAATGAAAGAAAAGGAGGAGAAGCAATGAAGTGGTCAAAATATGTTAAGCCATATCTTCCATTTTTTATACTTGGTCCCTTATGTATGATAGTTGAAGTGCTTGGCGAAGTTGCTATGCCTAAATTCCTTGCCGGCATTATTGACTACGGCACAGGTCAGGCTGATATTGAAAATGCAAATGCATTTTACAAATGGGTATATCAGTTTTGTGACTCTCAGGCTAAAACCTTTATTATTGTAATAATGCTTGCTATGGTTATTACCGCTATACTTATGATGATTGGTGGTATAGGCGGTGCATACTTCGGAGCAAAGGCAAGCGTAAACTTTGCTGCTGATTTAAGAGCTGATTTATACAGAAAGGTTCAGCAGTTTTCCTTTGCAAATATTGATAAATTCTCAACAGGTTCGCTTGTAACAAGGCTTACAAATGATATTACACAGATGCAGAATTTCATCAATATGCTTTTAAGATTATGCCTTCGCTCACCTGGTATGATGATTGGTGGCATTATTATGGCAATAGTAGTAAGCCCTAAGCTTACAGCCTGCCTTACAATTGCTTTGCCCGCAATTGCAGTTGCAGTTGTAGTGCTTACAAAGGTTGCTCTCCCCCGCTTTACAAAGCAGCAGGAATCAATTGACGCACTTAACTCTACTGTACAGGAAAATATTACTAATATAAGAGTTGTAAAATCCTTTGTAAGAGAGGATTTTGAAAAAGAAAAATTCGGAAAAGCTAATGGCAACCTCAAGCAGAGAGCATGGGATGCAATGAGTGTTATGATTATGATGATACCCGTTATGACACTTATTATGTACATCATTTCAATGCTTATATTCTGGTTTGGCGGCAATATGCTTATCAGCGGCACACTTACTGCTGG
The DNA here is from genome assembly GCA_024404065.1 of Clostridia bacterium. GTDB lineage: Bacteria > Bacillota > Clostridia > Oscillospirales > Acutalibacteraceae > CAG-177. The sequence continues at coordinate 6,240 of JAKSQR010000053.1, forward strand.
TGACCTTACTGCTTTTGTTACTTACGTTACTCAGATTCTTTTTGCCCTTGTAATGATGGCAATGATTTTTGTTAATTTCTCAAGAGCACTTGCTTCTTCAAAGAGAATAAGAGAGGTAATGGAAGAAGAAATTGACATCAAAGACAGCGAAACAGAAGGCAGCAACGATAATACTGTTAAAAACGGCAGTGTAGAATTTAAGAATGTTTCATTCCGTTACTATAAAGACAGTGAAGAAAAGGTTCTTAATAATATAAATCTCAAGATTCCCGCAGGTAAAACAGTAGGTGTTATCGGCTCAACAGGCTCAGGTAAATCTACCCTTGTTTCTATGATTGCAAGGCTTTATGACGCCGATGAAGGCGAAGTACTTGTAGATGGCAGAAACGTTAAGGATTACAGCCTTTATAACCTTCGTGAAGGCGTAGGCTTTGTACTGCAGAAAAACGTTCTTTTCTCAGGTACCATTGAGGATAACCTTCGCTGGGGTGATGAGAGCGCAGACATTGCTGCAATAAGAGAAATGGCTGCTTATGCTCAGGCAGACGGCTTTGTTACAGGCTTTGATGACGGCTATCAGACCGTACTTGACCAGGGCGGTACTAATGTATCAGGTGGTCAGAAGCAGAGGCTCTGTATTGCAAGAGCCCTTCTTAAAAAGCCAAAAATCCTTGTACTTGACGACTCTACAAGTGCAGTTGATACTGCAACTGAAGCAAAAATCAGAGAGGCTTTTGCAACAGAGCTTAAGGACTCCACAAAAATTATAATCGCACAGAGAATCTCTTCTGTTAAAGAGGCTGATATGATTGTGGTTATTGATAATGGCACAATCACAGGTGTGGGCACACATGATGAGCTTCTTGCAAATAATAACGAATACCAGGAGATTTACTACTCTCAGGTCGATATGAAGGAGGGCGTGTAAATGGCTGGCAGAAATCTTGAAGAATTACAAAAGAGATATAATCAGAAAGCTCCCGACAAAAAAGGCTTCGGTCATGGTCCTGGCCCCGGCAAAAGAGGCTTAAGACCTAAAGGAAAGCCTAAAAATACAAAGCAGACCATTAAAAGGCTTTGGAGCTATGTGGCACAGTACAAATTATTGCTTGTACTCGTTGTACTTTGTATGCTTGTAAATACAGGTACAGGTCTTGCAGGCTCATACATATTAAGACCCATTCTTACTTATGTTTCAAACCCTGCTAACCCTGAGCGTGTACAGTACCTTGCAAAAATGCTTGTAATACTTTTCTGCGTATACGTTGCGGGTATTGGCACAAACTACCTTCAGCAGAGGCTTATGATGAAGATTTCACTTAATTCATCAGAAAAGCTTCGTAATGATTTATTTAATAAGCTTCAGTCTTTACCTGTAAGATTTTTTGACTCTGAATCAACAGGTAACATCATGTCAAGATTTACAAATGATATTGATAATATTGATATGATGATGCATCAGACCCTTGTACAGCTTATTTCAGGCACTATCACTCTTATTGGTACCTTTGCTCTTATGGTATACACAAGCTGGCAGCTTACAATAGTAACTGTTGCTTTTGTTCCCCTTCTTCTTGCAGGTGGTAAATTTGTAGCGGGTAAATCACAGAAGTACTATTCACTTCAGCAGTCTGCTCTTGGTGCAGTAAACGGCTATATTGAGGAAACTGTAACAGGTCAGAAGGTTGTAAAGGTATTTAACCATGAAGAAACCTGCGTAGATGAGTTTGAGCTTCTTAATGAAGATATGAGAGATAAGCAGTTTGGCGCACAGTTCTTTGGTGGCCTTATGGGACCTGTTATGGGTAACACCACACAGATTTGCTACAGTGTAACTGCTGGCGTTGGCGGTCTTCTCTGCTTATTCAGAGGCTTTGATGTAGGCGGTATGGCAATATTTGCAAACTATTCAAGACAGTTTTCACAGCCTATCAATATGCTTGCTCAGCAAACCGCAACAATCTTTGCTGCACTTGCAGGTGCAGAGAGAGTATTCAGCATAATGGATGCTGATGCTGAAACTATAAATGACGTAGTAAAAGAAACCCTTGGTGAAATTGAAGGCACAGTTGAGCTTAAAGATGTTACCTTTGGTTATATAGAGGGTAAAACCATTCTTAAAAATATTTCACTTACTGCAGAGCCCGGCAAAAAGGTTGCCTTTGTTGGTTCAACCGGTGCAGGTAAAACAACTATCACAAATCTTATTAACAGATTTTATGATATTGAGCAGGGCGAAATACTTGTAGACGGCAAAAACATTCAGGATATTGACCGTAGCTACCTTCGTAAGAATATAGCAATGGTACTTCAGGATACACATCTGTTTACAGGCACAGTAATGGAAAATATCCGTTACGGCAGACCTGAAGCAACAGATGAGGAAGTAATTGAAGCTGCTAAAATAGCAAGTGCTCACAGCTTTATTATGAGGCTTTCAGATGGCTATAATACTGTGCTTGAGGGCGACGGAGCTAACCTTTCACAAGGTCAGAGGCAGCTGCTTAATATAGCAAGAGCCTCCCTTTCAAAAGCACCTATACTCATACTTGATGAAGCAACAAGCTCTGTTGATACAAGAACAGAGAAACACATTGAGCATGGTATGGACAGACTTATGAAAAATCGTACTACATTCGTAATTGCTCACAGACTTTCTACTGTACGTGATTCAGATGCAATTATGGTGCTTGAACACGGTGAAATAATTGAAAGAGGTACTCACGAAGAGTTACTTCAGCTTAAAGGCAGATATTACGAGCTTTATACAGGCAAGGTTGAGCTTGACTAAGCATTAAAATACGGACACTTTCCAAAAGAAAGTGTCCGCTTTTTTATTGGTTATTTAATTACAATAGCCGCTGTTACACTAAATCAAATGAATATTCGGAATTAGCATACCAGTTGCAAGTAAGATAGTTTAC
>JAKSQR010000054.1 GCA_024404065.1 Clostridia bacterium
GAATACACATAAGGCACAGCTTTTGAATTATTTTAATTGCTGTGCTTTAATTTTTATATTTATATTTCCAATAACTGCTTGAAAACCATAGTTTTATTGTGCTACAATGTGACAAATGTAAATGTTACAAATGTAAAATATTTTATAAGGAATGATTATATGAAAAAGAGCAGACTTGTAGCCCTTCTCTCTACAATTTCAGTGGTTTGCATTCTTGCAATTGTTATGGTAGCTTTACCTGCATTTGCTGCAACTGATGTATTAACAGAGCGTGATAAGAGCTACCTCTCAACCTTTGGTAAGGATACAGCTTCATTTAATGAGATGAGTGCTGAAGAAAAGTGGGATTGCGTTGTAAATATGGATGCAAACGGCTCCGAAAAAACTCCCTACTATACTAAGTATTTAATGAAGGCTATTAAGGGCGTTGCCGGTGCTGTGGATAAGGTGCCTGTAAACCTTAATGCTGTCAAATCAGGTATTGTTTCAGTAGTTACAAAAATCCTTAATAAATATTCAAGCGAAGCACCTGTTGTTTCAAACAGCACTGCAACAGTTTACTTCACAAGTGATATTTCACCTGAAGGTCTTGTAAAAATTTATGAGGCTCTTGGCTGGACTCCTACCGGTGATGTAGCAGTTAAGCTCTCAACAGGCGAGGGCGAGGGCTCATATAACCTTGACCCTGCACTTATTGAAAAGCTTGTTAAGAATGTAAACGGCACTATTGTTGAGTGTAACACAGCTTACCCCGGCTCACGTTCATCAACCGCACAGCACATGAAGGTTGCAGAGCAGCGTGGCTACACAGCTATAGCAAATGTTGATATTATGGATGCTGAAGGCACAATGAACCTTCCCGTTAAAAACGGTAAGCACCTGCCCTACGATATAGTTGGCTCACACTTTGCAAACTATGATTCATTTATCGTTCTTTCACACTTTAAGGGTCACACAATGGGCGGCTTCGGCGGCGCAATTAAAAATATCTCAATTGGTATCGGCTCCTCAAGTGGTAAGTGCTTTATCCACACCGGCGGTAAGAGCAAGCTTATTATGGTAAGCCCCGCTCAGGATGCCTTCCTTGAGAGTATGGCTGAGGCAGGCAAGGCTGTTTCAGATTCACTTGGCAACGGTGAAAGAATTATTTACATAAACGTAATGAATAACATCAGCGTTGACTGTGACTGCGTTGCAAATCCATCAGCACCCACAATGGCAGATGTAGGCATACTTGCCTCCACAGACCCTGTTGCTGTTGACCAGGCTTGTGTTGATATAGTATATGCACACGAGCATACAGACGGTGCAGAGGTTATTGAAAGAATGGAAAGCAGAAACGGCATTCACACCCTTGACTATGCACAGCAGATTGGTCTTGGCACACGCTCTTATGAGCTGGTAAATATTGATGAGTAATATTTTAACCGTTCTTGAAACTGAATTTATTTACGTTTTTTATTACTTCAAAATTCAGCTTTTTCAGATAGCGGGCTACTGGGCTCTGGGTATTTTAATCGGCTCAGCAGTTTCCGTATTTGCAAAGGAAAAAATACACTCTGCGGTTAAGCTTATCTCAGAGGAGAAATACGGCGTATTCGGTATTATACCCGCTTCGCTTCTTGGCATAGCTTCGCCGCTGTGCCTTTATGGCACAATTCCCCTTGCTTACTCCTTCTCAGAGTATGGCATACAGGAGGATTTCCTTGCAGCCTTTATGATGAGCTCAATTTTACTTAACCCGCAGCTTATCATTTACTCTACAGCCCTTGGCGCAAAGGCTTTGCTTATAAGAATTATTTCAGCTTTTCTTTGCGGAATAGTTGCAGGCTTGCTTGTAAGGTATTGCTTTAAGAAAAAGAGCTTCTTTAATTTCAGCGGCTTCAGTGAGATGCATAATCACGATACAGACCCCTCAATTTTTAAGCGCTTTTTTAAGAATGTATACAGAAATATCAGAGCAACAGGCCCTATGTTTCTTTTAGGTATTTTCCTCTCAGCACTTTTTCAGAGGTACGTACCGCAGGAAGGCTTTGCAGCCCTTTTTGGCGGTGACGGAAAATTTGGCGTGCTTATGGCAGCAACCATCGGCGTGCCCTTATATGCCTGCGGGGGAGGTACAATACCCCTTTTACAGCAGTGGCTTGGCAACGGCATGAGCATGGGCAGTGCGGCAGCCTTTATGATAACAGGCCCCGCTACCAAAATAACAAACCTTGGTGCCCTTAAAATAGTGCTTGGTATACGCAATTTTATAATTTACCTTGCATTTGTAATGCTTTTCTCCGTAGCAACAGGACTTATTGTAAATGTAATATAAAACAGCAAACTCCGCTCTTACGGGCGGAGTTTTTTGCGTCACAGAAAAGCAGGCGCAAAAATTTGAAAATATTATTTTTTTCTCGTATACAGTTGAAATTTATTTTATGTTTATTATATAATATACTCGTATAAATATGAAAGGAGCGTACCCATGAAAAAGACGATTTCTTTTGTGCTTTCAGTTTTAGTGCTGATAGCATCAATCTGCGCTATTACAGCCATTGTTTACGCAGACGATGGCGACATAACATTTTATGATGTTTATGTTGGTGGCGTAAGAGTTAATTCAGAAAATATGGACGACATTTTAGGCAATGGCACTGTAGCTTACACACCTGCATCAGGTGATGAAGACGCAAAGCTTACGATTGCAAACACTACAATCTCCAGTGCCTATGCTGTGGAAACTGAAGATGGCTTTGCAGTGGCAAATATTGTGGCAGACGAAAGCCTTCAGGTTGAGTTTATAGGTAACAATTACTTATCAGCATATACATACTCATCTATTGCAAATAATGCTGAAATATATGACGATACTCTCATTAATTTAAACGCAATCTATATTTGTGATTCAGCTGAGGAAAAAAGAAACCTTACCATAAGCGGTGACTATGCCTTTATCAACTCTAATGTTGCTGAAAGTGTAGCAATCAGCGTGCCCGATAATATTTATTTTGATGCAAAGAAGGTTGAAACATCAGGTAGAGTAGTAAGCCGTAATAACGGTAATATTACTCTCCAGTCAGGTGCTTTTGTAATTATCAACAGAAAAGATGATACTAAGAATGCATTCGGCAGCTCAAATATTGTTATTGACAGCAGCCTTGACGCAAACGAGATTGATTCCTATTATGCAACTACATATGGTGGCGAATATATCCAGTCAACCATCAGCGATATTAACAGCTATACCGCTGATAACGAGGGTGCAGGTATTTGCAAATTATACATAGGTGTACATATTTATTTCTATTTAGAGGGTGAGCCTGTTACATATAAAAACATTGCTGACCCACGTTATGACGAAAGTGTAACCTACGATAAAGAAACAAAAACTATCACTTTGCATGATAATGTACAAATACAAAATAACACTTTCCTTGCCTCAGGCGAATTTGAAAAGGATCAGAAAATCAAGCTTTTAAGTGGTATTGTAATTACTGAGGCAGCAGAAGGTAAGGCATTTACAAATATACCCAATATTGAAGCAACTGGCGATGCAACCTTTAAGTGCACCCAGGTTGCAACAAATGGCTTAAACTACACAAGCGAAGGCAACCTTACCATAGAATCTTATGGCAGCACCCAATGGGGCTCTGTAATAGGTGGCTCACAGGCTGTTATCAGAGCAAATAATATTGATATCAAGAGCAATAGACAAGTCAACATTTTAGGTGCCGGTTCAACTGATATTTATGCAACAGGCTCTGTTTCAATTGAAAATAAAACTGAGACAACTTTTAGCCTTGTTTCCTCATCTACATTTAACGTTGAGGCTGACAGCTTAACATTAAACGGCTATACCAATGAGTATGGAATGGTTTCCTGTGGCAGCAGCGTTCTGAATATTAAGAAGGATATTACTGTTACAAATGAAGGTACAGGCAGTTCATTCGGCTCAGGCAACACTGAAATTACAGCTGCAAATATTACTATGACAGGTAACGGCCAAACGGTTCTCAGCGGTGGCAATGCTGCAACAATAACTGCTACAGGTGATATAACAGTTATAAATGCAGGTAAAGGCAGTGCTATCAGCTCAGGTAATACTAAAATCAGCTGTGTAAACCTTACAACTGAAAATAATAGTGATGATGATTATACTATCAGCGGTGGCTCAACTCTTACAATTGAAGCAACAGGTGATGTATCCGCAGTAAACAAGGGCGAATCCAAATACTATGGTGCAATCTCCAGTGGCGGCACAACAATTACTGCCAAGAGCCTTACAGCTGAGGCAAACTCAACAAGCGGCAGTGCTATCAGCGGCGGCTCATCACTTAACATTAACTGCACAGGCGACGTAACAGTATTAAATTCCGCTGCAGGCAGTGCTATCAGCTCAGGTAACACTACCATTAATTGTGCAAACCTTAAAACTGAAAATAATGGCTATGATAATACCATCAGCGGTGGCTCAACTCTTACAATTGAAGCAACAGGTGATGTATCCGCAGTAAACAAGGGCGAATCCGGATACTGTGGTGCAATCAGCAGTGGCGGCACAACAATTACTGCCAAGAGCCTTAAAGCTGAGGCAAACTCAACAGGCGGCAGTACAATAAGCGGTGGTGGTTTCTTTAGCTTAAACTGCACAGGCGACGTAACAGTATTAAATTCCGCTGCAGGCAGTGCTATCAGCTCAGGTAACACTACCATTAATTGTGCAAACCTTAAAACTGAAAATAATGGCTATGATAATACCATCAGCGGTGGCTCAACTCTTACAATTGAAGCAACAGGTGATGTATCCGCAGTAAACAAGGGCGAATCCAAATACTATGGTGCAATCTCCAGTGGCGGCACAACAATTACTGCCAAGAGCCTTACAGCTGAGGCAAACTCAACAGGCAGCGGTACAATAAGCGGCGGCTCATCACTTAACATTAACTGCACAGGCGATGTTAATGTTTCTAACTTAGCAAGCAATAGTGCAATCAGCAGTGGTGGTACAACTATTAAGGCAGCAAATATAACAGCTACCTCAGATGGCGGTTATAGTGCTACAATTTCAGGCGGTAATTCTTTAACTATTGAAGCTACGGGTAAAGTAAAGGTTATTTCTAACCCTGAGAAAAACGGCAACAATGCAATTACAAGTGGTGGTACAAAAATTACCGCAGGCAGCCTTGAGGCAAAAACAAAGTCAGGTGCAGCTGCAATCAGCGGTGGTTCATCACTTGTTATAGACTGTAAAGGTAACGTTGATGTTTCCAATGCTTCTACAGGTAACGCAATCAGTGGTGCTGAAACAACCGTTAAGGGCGCAAATATTACAGTGACCTCAAATGGTAATAGCAACACCATAGCAGGCGGCAGTAAAGTTACTATGACAGCTACCGGTGATATTACCGTATTAAATACCGCACAGGAAAATGGCGGCACAGCAATATTTGGTGGTGAGGCAAGCCTTAGCGGTAAGAGTCTTACAGTAACCAATAGTGCCAACTCACCTACAATGGCAACCGGTATGAAAACCACACTTGATTTTACAGGTGATATTGCAATTACCAATAAGCAAAATGGCACTACAGTAAGCACAAGCGCTTTAGATATTAAAAATGCTAAGAATGTTACAATTGAAGCTAACTGTCAGGGCTCTGCAATTCCGGCAGGTAGTATTAGTATAAATGCTACAGGTGATGTAACATTAAGGAATAATATGAAGGAGGGCTCTGCATTTGTTACCTCATGTGGTGACTTTAATGTTAAGGCAGATTCTCTTAAAGTTGAAGGCTATTCAAACAATTCAGCTATATTTTCCAACGGCACAACAAAGATTGAAACAAACAAAAACGTAAGCATGAGGAACAACGGCAGTTTTGTAGTTGTTTCAACCGGTAAGTTAGATATAGTAAGCGGAGGCAATGTAGATATTACTGCAGCTGAGTCAAGCGGCACAGTAATCGCAGGCGGCAGTGGCATAAAAATTGATGCTAAGGGCAGCGTTACAGTAAAGGCTGAATCAGGCGAGAAGTCAAATGGTATGCTTATCAGTGCCGGCGGAGTTGATATTAAGGCAGCATCCTTTAACGCTGTTGGTTACACTAATGGTGAGAGTATGTTCGCCTGTGGTAACGGTCTTGTAATTGATGTTACAGGCGATGCAAACATTACAAATAATGGTAATGGTTCAGCAATTGCCGGCAACGCATTTAATGTTAAGAATGCTAAAAATGTTACCGTAACTTCAAATTCTAATAATTATACTGTTGTAACAGGCAGTGTCGATGTGAATGCAGAAAACAGCGCAGTAATTCTTACTAAGTCAGAAAAAGGCGGTGCAGTATCATCTTCAGAGTTGAAGGCAACTGCAAATAATGTTGTTATTAAGGGCAGCACATCAGGCCCTCTTATCAACTGTGGCTCTGCAAATATTAAGGCTGATGAAATTACTATTGAAAACGCAAATAAAGATGGCGTTGTAAACTCATGCCCCATTACCGTTTCACTTAAATCAGGCGGTGATATTTACACATCATCAGGCGATAAGCTTAGTAACGCAGGCGCAAGCACTACAATCCCTGCAGGCTCAACCGGAAAAATATCAGCAGGCACTCATACCACACACGCTTATGTCGTAAGCAAGCAGGTTGCTGCAACCTGCACTAAGGCAGGCTATGTTGAAAAGACCTGCTCCGCATGTGGCGAAAAGGAAACTACCACTATAGCTGCACTTGGCCATGTTGATAAGAATAAGGATGGCTACTGCGACAGATGTAAGGTGGTTACAGATAAAACCCTTATTAATCCCTGCAGAAATGCAAAGATAAATGTTGCAGCTGCAAAAACAGTAGATTACCGCTCAAAGGTTACAATCAAGGCAACAGCAACAGGTGTACCTGAAGGCTACTACCTTGTTATGACAGTAAACGGTAAAGAGATTAAGGGCTCAAATACCGAGGTATCCTATGATGCAGGCAATATTAAGGGTGATGTAAGCTATTCTGTAAAGGTAGTTGACGCAAAGGGTAATGTTCAGAAGGACAGCGCAGGCAACGCCCTCTCAAAGGATGGCGGAAAGATTACCTGCAACGCAGGCTTCTTTAAGAAGATTATCGCATTCTTCAAGAGCCTCTTCGGTTCACTTCCCGTTGTTACAGTTAAGCCCTAAGCTATAATTATTTCAGCACCCCGAAACGAACATTCGTTTCGGGGTGTATTTTTTTAATCAAAAGAGAAATTTTTACAAAATGTATTTTCTTTTATTAGTTTTCCGAAAAAAACACTTGACTTAAAGTTCACTTTAACTTGTATAATAGTAAAAAGGGGGATTTTTATGTCTTATACTATAAAAGAGGTTGCTGAGCTTATGAATGTATCTACGGCAACACTGAGATATTATGACGACGAAGGCTTATTACCTAATATAAAAAGAGTAAATGGCAGGCGTGTTTTTGAAGAGGAAGATTTCAAATGGCTCAAGCTGCTCAGCTGTATGAAGGAAATAAATATGCCTATTAAGAAAATCCGTGAGTATGTACAGCTTACACAGCAGGGCGACAGCACCTTGCAGGCTCGCTTTGAAATGATACTACAGCAAAAGCAGATTATTCTCAGCCAGGTTGAAGAGCTGAATAAATGCTTAAAGGTTTTTGAATTCAAAGAGGAGTATTACAAAAAGGCTATTGCCGCAGGGTCAGAAAAAGCGGTTGAAGATATGATGGAGCATGCACCTAAGCTGAATGATTGAATGGGGAAATAATTATGAAACGAAATTATCTTTTTTTATTAGTTGCCATTCTTATGCTTACAGGCTTCTCAGCTTGTAGCAAAAGCACAGATGAGGCGGTTACCACAACTACTGCTCCCATATCACAAAATGAGGTGCAGACAGAATCTGCAAGTAAGGAAACCGTCACATCAAAAACAGCAGTTGTTTATTTCTCAGTAACAGGTAATACTGAAAAGGTTGCAAAAACCATTGCCAAAGAAGCAGGCGCAGATTTATATGAAATTAAGCCCCTTATCCCTTATACTGATGCAGATATTGCTTATGGCAATAATAATTGCAGGGCTAATCAGGAGCAAAACGACTCTTCAGCAAGGCCCGAAATTCAGAATGATTTAAGTATTGTTACCGATTACGATGTAATCTATCTTGGCTATCCCATCTGGTGGGGTACAAATCCAAGAATTATTCAGACATTTTTAGAAAAGTATGATTTACAAAATGCAAAAATTTACCTTTTCTGCACATCAGGCAGCAGCGGTATTGAAACAAGCGTAAATAGTTTACAGAGCCAGTTTTCAGGTCTTAATATAATTGACGGTAAACGCTTTGCAAACGCATCAGAAAATGAGATAGATGTATGGCTTGAAACTGCAAAATAAGTAAAGGGGAAAGAAATATGAAAAAAATCACTCAGACAGCAGGCAGAAATGCCTTAGGCGAATTTGCACCTGAGTTTGCACATTTTAATGATGATGTATTATTCGGAGAAAACTGGAATAATGAGGATATTGATGTAAAAACAAGAAGCATTATCACAGTAGTTGCTTTGATGTCATCAGGCATTACAGATTCTTCTTTGGTTTACCATTTACAGAATGCGAAGGCACACGGTGTAACACAAAAGGAGATAGCAGCTATAATCACACACGTGGCATTTTATGTTGGATGGCCTAAGGGATGGGCGGTATTTAACCTTGCAAAGGATGTATGGGCTATAAACGAGGGTGACCTTCCTTATGAGGATGAAGCAATGAGGGCTCATGCAAAAGAGATGGTATTCTCCATTGGTGCGCCTAATGACGCTTATGCAAAGTATTTTATAGGCAAAAGCTACCTTGCACCTGTTTCAGCCTCTCAGGTTG
>JAKSQR010000055.1 GCA_024404065.1 Clostridia bacterium
TAAGTGCGATTATCTGCACGCTGTAGGTTTTGCCTGCAGTAAGCTTGCCTAAATTAACATCATAAATATTCTCTTCATAAAGGTACATATACTTACCTGAGAAGTTATCGCTCATTACGGATTTTGCACCCTCTGAAACATTTACCTTATAGCTTTCTACTATATACTTATCACTTGCGCCTTCAAAGGTAAGCACAGTTTCGCCTTTTTCATTCTTTGCAGTGGTAATTTTTGTATCAGCCTTCCACTCAGGTGCCTTATCACGCACCTTCATTTTTGCGTAAGAATACTCAAAGTTTCTCTTTGCAAGGTTTGTAAGGTAATACTCATTATCAAAGAATGTATCTGTGATTAAATCGTAGGAAAGTATACGGGTGTTGCCATCTTTATCGCACTCAACTATATAAAACTGTGCGGCATTTTCGTTATCGTAGGGGAAGTTGCCTGCAATGCCATCAAGCTCAGTTTCAAAGTAGCTTAAAGTGCCGCAGCCTAAGGCTGTGTAACCGCCCTGCCACATAGAGCGGGGGTCATTTACAGGGTAATGGGAGTGGCCTGAAAAATCAACAACACTTGGGTGCTTCAGTAATACTCTTGGCACATCAAAATCGCCCCAGTTTATGCTGCCATAAACAGTAGCAAAGGGAGCAGGATGCTGGAAAACGAAAACAGGCTTATCACCTGATGCCTTCTCTGCCTTTGTTATTTCATCATCAAGCCAATTAAGCTTTGACTTAAAGGTTTTGCCATCGTCGCTATAAGATGCCATTATAAAATGGTAGCCGTTTATTTCTGTATGTGTATCAAGGGCTCTGTTCATTTTAGTTTCAAACAGTCTGGCGCTTAAAGAAGCGTCATAATCACGGGTGTTTATATACTCATGATTGCCCGTACAAATTAAAAGCTTGGTTTCGTCCTTAAGGTTTTTATCAAGGATTTCGTTAAGCTTGTCATATTCAACCTCTTTACCTGTGTTACAGGTATCTCCTACCATACAAAGAGCGTCAAAATTCTTATAGCTCTTATCGGCGGAGTAATCATACATAAAGCTTATAAGCTTCTCAAGGCGTTTTGCCTCTGCCTGGTCATCCTCACCATTAAGGTGCACATCACTGCATACTGCAAAGCGGATAACAGGCTCAAAATTATCGGGGGTTTTTGTGGGCTCTTTTACATTTACAGGCAAGCCTGCAAATACTGTGGTAATAACATAAAGTGAAGATAATAACTTAGCAAGTAAAATTCTGGCTGTATTCATAAATGATATCATTTTCTCTCCCCATTTCATGTAGCAGAGGGCAGTACATAAGCACTGCCCTCCAGATAGTTATTAAAGGATTTCACCCATCATACCGGGCTTTGCGCCGGCAGCATTGGATTCATCAGTATCGATGTGCATAGCAAGAGCATAATTGGGGTTAACTCTTACAACAACATCATCAAAGATAAGTGAACGACCGTCAGATACAATCTTAACGCAAACATTCTGCTTATCAACAAGGCCGTACTTCTCTGCATCAGCAGGAGTAGCGTGGATGTGTCTCTTGGCAGCGATAACGCCGCACTCAAGCTCAACCTCACCTGCAGGGCCTACAAGCTTGCAAACACCGCTGCCTGCAACGTCACCGCTCTCTCTGATAGGAGCATCAACGCCGATTGAACGGGCATCTGTAAGTGAAAGCTCTACCTGGCTTTCAGGACGGGTAGGACCAAGGATTGAAGCAACAAGCTCACGCTTGGGGCCAACAATTGTAACCTTCTCTTCGCAGGCAAACTGACCAGGCTGAGAAAGGTCTTTCTTTTTTGTTAATTCGTGACCTTCGCCAAAGAGAATAGCAAGATGCTCTTTGGAAACATGTACATGTCTTGCGGAGGTTTCAACAAGTACTTCTTTTTTCATATTGGAAATTCCGCCTTAATTAGTATTTGATTGTGTAAGAATCTGATGTAAGGAAGGGAAGGATTGCGCCTGCCTTATCAAAGTTGATTGTCCAGTAAAGATCATAGGTTGAGCTTTCAACATGGCCTGTTGCGATGTCGATAACAGCTGTGATCTTGCTTTCGGGGTAGTTCATTGTAGCAGTACCTACAAGGCTTGCTGCTGCACCGGGGATATTGTCATTAACAACGCCGGGAAGGATTACGTTGAATGCCTTGGGAGCATGACCTTCGCCGTGCTTGATTGATGAGCTCTTACCATCAGCCTTAGTAACGATAACGATTGTGAGCTTGCCATCCTTTTCTGTGCAGGTAGCGCTCTTAACATCGTCAGCTGTAAGCTTTGATGCCCATGTTTCGTTCTCTACAGGGTAGATTGACTTGATTGAAGAACCTGTGAAGGTTTCTGAACCCTTGCTGTTCTTTGAAAGCTGATCGCCAAGGAACTTATCTGCACCACCAAGGAGTCTGAGAACTGCGTTAAGTGATGAGGGAAGAGTTGTAGAACCAGCAAGAGAAATCTTTGAGTAGTTACGTGTAACGCTCTTAGCGTCTGTCTTAACTGCGTTTGATGCTGTGTTGAAGCATTCAATGATTTCAGCAGTTGTTTCGGGAAGCTTTGCTGCTTCTGTTGTTTCTTCAGCAGCAGTTGTATCTTCAGCTACTGTTGTTTCGTCTGCAGGTGCAGCTGTTGTATCGTCAGCAGCGGTAGTGTCATCTGCAGGAGCAGCTGTTGTGTCATCAGCAGCGGTAGTATCGTCAGCTACTGTTGTGTCAGCTTCTGTTGTTGTTTCGTCTGTATTCTTTGCGCCGCAAGCTGCGAAGGAAAGAACAAGAGCGAGTGCCATAAGGATAGCTAAAATTTTCTTTGTCATCTGGATATTCCTCCAATAAAATTCATTTGGCTTTTGCGCCATATTCGTTAGTATTATATATTATTATTTTATTATAATCAAGTAATTTTTTTACATATTGAAACAGTTTTTTTGTATTTTCGCCATTGGATTATGAAAAGAAAAAGCAGGAACCGAAGCTCCTGCCTGTGATAATTCAGTTATGGAATATAATAGAAATCCTCTGCGGGGATTTTGCCACCGATTAAATCTGGATTTATTTTATTAAGTGCCTCAAGCATTACAGCTGTATGCTCCTTCATTTCAGTGCCCTCAATATAAGCCATATTTGAAAGGGTTATGCTGAGCTCTGCATCATCTATAGAGTCATACTTGTTTTTATCCTTTATTTCGTAAAGGGTTTTCTCAAGCCTCATTGCCATAAAGTTTACGGCAACCTCATAGTAGGTAAGAAACTCTGTAACAAGGTCTTTATTGCTGCTTATAAAATCCTTTTTTGCTACTAAGCAGGCATAAACAGGGGCTGTGTCACCTAAATCAATCCAGCCGTTATATAAGCTGTATGCAATAAACTTTTTATTTGCCTCATAAATCTTTGTAGCGTAGGGCTCAGCGGCAAATACATTCTCTGCCTTACCATTTTTTACAAGACTGATAAGCTCATCGTAGGTATCAACATACTCAATTTTTATATCGTCCTTACTCATACCGTTTTCGGTCATAATATAAGTAAGCAATGCATTTGCACACTCATCCTTCTGAGCACAGTAAACTGTTTTGCCCTTAAAGTCCTTAACTGATGTGGTTTTGGTATCAAGAGTAAAAATGAAATAATTTATAACGTTGCATACTGCTAAAATCTGATAGCCACCATTGGTTTTATTATAAAGCTGAGCGGCTGAATCAAGAGTGATTGTAGCAATATCTGCCTCGCCATTTTCAAGCATAGCTGCTGCCTTATCGTTACTGTCGGTAAAGGTTACCTCATAAGTATAGGCTCTTTCGTCCTTATCGTTATCAAACTTTGTCATGGCAAGACCTGAGCCATTATTTACTGTGGCAATGCGGGCTTTGCCTTCTTTTTTGTAGCTTGTAATGGTTTCGTCAGTATCTGAGGGATCATCAGTTTTACTACCGCAGGATGCAAGAGCAAACAGCATAATAAATGCCATAAGCAATGCAGTAAGCTTTTTAATCATATTCATAGAGCTGACCTCTTTTCAAAAATCTTAAAACTAAAGGTATTATATACTTTTATATTATTCAAGTCAATTCACTTGATTATTAAATAATTATGTTGTAAAATATGCCAAAAGCGAATTTAAGGAGAATAATATGAATTACACACACATGAACAGAGGCACCTGCTCCCGTGCAGTTTCCTTTGATATTAACGATGGCATTGTAACAAACATTAAGTTTGTTGGTGGCTGCAACGGTAACACTCAGGGCGTTGCTGCACTTGCAGAGGGCATGAAGGCTGAGGATATTATAGCAAGATGCGAAGGCATTGACTGCAACGGCAGAGGCACCTCCTGCCCCGATCAGCTTGCAAAGGCTGTAAAAGAAGCAATGAGCAAATAATTAAATAGCATTGCAAAGGCGGGCTGAAAAGGTCCGCCATATTTTTTGCCCTTTTTCAGATTTACTGCCTGATATAACAAAAAGCTTCCCTGACCGGTTATCAGGGAAGCTTTGCTTTTGTTTTTAACTAAACTTAAATCAGATTAGTTTTCCTTCTTCTTTGTGCAAACGAATGCTGTAGCTGCTGCAACTGAGATAGCTGCGAATGCTGCAACTGCTGCTGTTGAAGAAGAACCTGTGTTAGCTGAAGCCTGAGCTTCTGTAGCCTCTACAGCTGTCTCTCTGAGACCTGCATAGAAGTTCTTAATCTTTGTCTTAAGAGTGTTGATAAGGTTCTCAATGTGCTGAAGGATGTCGCCTACGATACCAAGATCACCAATCTTTGCTTCAAGGTCAGCAACTGCACCAAGAACTGATGACTGAGCTGAGAAAGACTCGATAAGAGAAACGATCTTGTTGATGATTGCCTGGCAAGCATCAAGAACGCCCTGAAGTGAAAGCTGAGAAATAATGCTGTTGATTACATCCTGGATAGCGCTGAGATCTACAGCACCAAGGTTGAAAGCAGCGTCAACTTTTTCTTCGTTTGCTGCGGGTGTTTCAGCATCTGCTGCGAAAGCGATAGCGCTCATTGAGAAAATCATAACAATTGCAAGAACTACTGCAAAAATCTTTTTCATAACTAATATTTCCTTTCGTGTGTGTTTTCGTTGTGGGCATATAATATCACTCCTAAACCCGAATGTCAATAGTTTTTATCAAAAAAATTACAAAAATATTACAAATTGTAACCTTTTAAGCTGAGATTATTACAAAATTGGCTGGATTTTTAACAATTATAAATTGCGTAAACCCTTGATATACAACGTTTCAGGGCAAAAAACAAAGCGGATGACATAAATCATCCGCTGAATGTAACAATTACAAAAATTTATGTAATATTTTGTAACAGGCTATTGATTATTCAAGATAATCCTTTAATTTTTTGCTGCGGCTGGGGTGACGAAGCTTGCGAAGTGCCTTAGCCTCAATCTGACGGATACGCTCACGGGTAACCTGGAATTCAGTACCAACCTCTTCAAGAGTGTGGGGGTGACCGCCTTCAAGACCAAAACGGAGTCTGAGCACCTGAGCCTCTCTTGGTGTAAGGGTCTGAAGTACATCATCAAGCTGCTCTTTAAGTAAGGTCATAGATGCTGCATCTGCAGGTGCGGGAGCGTCATCATCAGGGATAAAGTCACCAAGGTGGCTGTCTTCCTCTTCGCCGATGGGAGTTTCAAGAGAAACGGGCTCCTGAGCAACTCTCATAATATCCCTTACCTTTTCAACGGGCATATTAAGCTCTTCAGCAATTTCCTCTGCGGTTGGGTCTCTGCCATTCTTATGAAGCAGCTGGCTGCTTGTCTTTTTAACCTTATTTATAGTTTCAACCATGTGTACGGGAATACGGATGGTTCTTGCCTGGTCAGCAATAGCTCTTGTAATAGCCTGACGAATCCACCATGTAGCGTAGGTTGAGAACTTGAAGCCCTTTGTGTAATCAAACTTATCTACTGCTTTGATAAGACCAAGGTTGCCCTCCTGAATAAGATCAAGGAACTGCATGCCTCTGCCTACATATCTTTTTGCAATGCTTACAACAAGACGAAGGTTTGCCTCTGCAAGGCGCTTCTTTGCCTTTTCGTCATCTGCTGAAATACGGATAGCAAGCTCAATTTCCTCCTCAGGGGTAAGAAGGGGTACACGACCTATTTCCTTAAGATAAACCTTAACAGGGTCATCAATATTAACGATTTTATCGTCGCCTACACCGGTATCCACTGTTTTAGGAAGGTCAAGCTCAAGGTCCTCAAGGTCATCGCTTACCATATCGTCGATGATTTCAATATTCTCTGCCTCAAGAGTTTCATACAGCTTATCAAGCATTTCAATATCAAGATTACTGCCCTCAAGCACAAGGTCAATATCAAGAGTAGTCAGCTTGCCTGTAACCTTACCCTTTTCAACAAGCGCATCCAATGGATTTTTCTTTTTGTTTGCTTCCATTTTGTATCCTCCGTTATAATCAAATGATTACTCATTTCTTTTTTTATTAAAAGCGATTAAAAACTCTTCATCGCTCATTTTACCAACATCACCTATATTTTTACTTTTCTCTTTCTTAATGGTCTCAATGCAATCGGTGCACTCCTTAAGAGTGTTTGCAAGGTTTTCAGCAAGGAGAGAAATTTTGGTAATGGTGCTTATTTCGTCACTGTCAAAATCCGGCACAAACATACCCACATCTGTGGAGTTGCCGCCCTCAATAAGACTTATAAGGTGCTTTATTACCCGCCTGTTAAAATCCGTAGCGAAATCATCAGGGGTGAAGCTATCCTTTACCTTTTTATAATAATCGGGGTTTCGCATAAGTGAGGCAATGAGAATTTCCTCCGCCTTTGCTGCCCTTATATTTTTCTTTCTTTCAGGGTTGTTTTTATCATCAAAGGAGTTAAACATCTGCTTTGATTCGCTTTTGGTCTGCTCTGCCTTCTGCTTTTTGTGAAGCTTTGAGGCTGCAATTTTAATCTGAGTTTCAATGGATTCCTTTTTAACCTTAAGCTCCTCTGAAAGCCTGCTTGTATATATATCCCTTTCAACAGGTGAGCACTCTGCAAGTATTTCGGCTGCCTCCATTAAAAACTTCAGCTTGCCGTCATCTGTAAGCAGGTTATATTTTTCCATTTTTTTGCTCAGCTTATATTCTGTTTCGTTGGCAGAGGCGTTTATAAGGTCATTAAAACGCTCTTTACCGTAGGTGCGCAGTATTTCATCTGCATCCTTACCGGAGCTCATATTTACTACCTTTATTTTACGGCCTGTTTCCCTGAGAATAGGTAAAGCCCTTTCGGTAGCCTTTTTGCCTGCCTCGTCGTTATCGTAGCATATAAGAATTTCATCCGCATAGCTTGCAAGAAGCCTTGCCTGCTCTTTGGTAAGGGCTGTGCCAAGGGTTGCAACCGCATTATTAAAGCCAAACTCATGCATTGCGATGGCATCCATCTGACCCTCTGCAAGTATAAGCTGCTTTGTGCCTGAATTTTTGGCAAGGTTTAAGCCGAATACGCCATCGCCCTTCTTAAACACAAGAGTATCTGAGGTGTTTACGTATTTCGGGTTATCCTCGTCATTTACCCTTCTGCCGCTGAAGGCTATTACATTGCCCCTTACATCGATAATGGGGAACATAATTCTGTTGCGGAAGTTATCATAAACTCTGCCTGTTTTTTGTGAGCGCCTTGCAAGGTTTGCAGTAACAAGCTCCTGCTCATTATAGCCTAATGATTTAAGGTGGTCACAAAGTGCCTGCCACTCATCAGGGGCATAGCCTAAGCCGAATTTAGTAATTATCTCTTTTGAAAGGCCACGGTTACCAAGGTATTCACGACCCTTTTTGCCCTTCTCAACATAGAGCATGGAGTTATAAAACTTTGCTGCCTCACGGTTGGCACTTAAAATCCTTAAACGGCGCTTTGCCATGGAGTCATCATAACCATCCTCCGGCATAGCCATACCTGCCATATCTGCAGCCTGCTTTACAGCCTCCACATAGTCAAGGTTATCCATACGCATAAGGAATGAAATAACATCACCTGAAGCACCACAGCCGAAGCAATAAAATGAGCGGGTATCAGGGTAAACTGTGAAGGAAGGAGTTTTTTCATTATGAAACGGGCAAAGACCTTTTACATTACGACCTGCCCTTTTAAGAGTAACATAAGAGGAGATAACATCTTCAATATCAAGTTTTTCGTGTAGCTCTTCAATAAACTGCCTTGGTATTGCCATTTTGCTCTCCCCTTTCTGTTAATTTATCAGAACTTAAAGTAAAGACTGCTTCTGAAATCTCTGCGATTCTTTAAGAACATTACAAGGGCTGCAATAAGACCTACTGCAATGATGATAAATAAACCGCTGAGCAGCTTTTTATAATTTGTCTTTATGAAGGATTCATCTTCGTTATTTTCGGTGGATTCAACTACGTCACCGTTAAAATCCGTTGTTTCGCCAAAGTAGGTGTACACCTCAATGCCGTTGTTATAATCTGTTACATTATATGTAGGACCTATTGTGGTGTAGGAATCCTCATCAGTTATTACCATAGGCTCTGTTGTAAAGGTTGCCTCAGTAGCAGCAAAGGTGTTACCTGCCCTGTAAGTGGTATCCTCATACTCAACAGGTGCGCCTGTTGCGGCAAACTCCTTTGTAGTGCCTCTTATGGTAGTGACTTCAGTAGTGTCATCTGCAGTTACCTCAGTAGCCTCTGTGGCTGTGGAGTTTCTGTCCGCCCTGTTGGTGGAAGTCCTTACATGCAAGGTGCTGTTGCCTTTATCTGCAGTAGTTACAACAGTTGTTTCTGTTGTG
>JAKSQR010000056.1 GCA_024404065.1 Clostridia bacterium
ATCAGGGGAGTAATTGAGCTTGCATAACCTGAGGAGCGGATAAGGTAATTTACACCAGTTTCCTTATCTAAAAGTATCTGGTTTGTGCCGTCAAGTCCTGCTGTTTCTGTGTAAATTATTTCAAATCTTCTGTCTTTCTTTTTCATTATATTATACCTCCGTGGTTTATTTGTTGTGTTTATTATACTGCACAAATCAGAAATAATAAACTGCTATACAGTAAAATTAAGCAAATCTATTTTGCTTTTAAGGAGAAATAGCAAACAGCCATCTTTATGGGATGGCTGTTTTTAATATGAGATTAGTCATGCCTGAACCATATAAGCATATCGCTTTCGCCGTTATTTGCAAAGGCATAATAGGGCAGCATGGTTATTTCTTTCTCAGTAACATCTGCAGGGTCATAGTTTTTGTAAAGCTCATTGCAGGGCTTATCTTCATTTGCCTTTATAATTACCTTGTAACCATTTATTGAATCATCCCACTGAGTGCCTGCCTCAAGAGGAGTTTTAATAGAAAGAGTGTTAAGCTTAATGCCATCATTAAGTACACTTTCAGCACAGTAAACAACAGGACCTCTGCAAACTGCAACTCTGCCATTATCAGAGTCAACCATGGGGTTCGCACAAACAAGCCTTGTTTTCATTTCAAAGTAGAAATCAAATACCTGCTCATCCTCAGTAACATCAAGGTAAGCATAGCCTTTTTTAATATCAGTATTAAGCTTTTCGCCATTAAGTGAGGTATAGCTGCTCCATGCAGGGATTCTTACTGCAAATTTTTTACCCTTCATACCGCTTACGGTAAATCTTACACCGCCGTGAGCAGGGTAGCGGGTTTCCTGCTTAATTTTAATTCCGTCAAATTCAGTTTCGCTCTCCATATAGTGATGTGCATAAACCGTTGTATCATCCATTGAGTAAAGGAAATCACCTATTGAGGCAATCATACGGGATATGTTAGGTGGGCAGCAGCTGCAGTCAAATACTTCAATTCTCTGAGTGAGCAGATTTGCTCTTGATTCAAAGAATTTTTTGCTTGCGTTGTGGCGGTCAAGGTTAATCTCAAGAGGATTAACATAAAAGAAGGAGTGACCATCAAGTGAAACGCCTGCAAGGGAGTTATTGTATATTGTAATTTCAGCAGCGTCTGCATATTTTGAATCGGGCTCAATATTACTCATTCTGCGTGCAAAGAAGGCAAGGGCAATAGATGCGCAGGTTTCAGCATAAGCTACATCGTTTGGCAAAATAAAGTCGTCTGCAAATCTTTCGCCGTGTGCTGTTGCACCTACGCCGCCTGTAATATACATGCGTCTGAATACCGCTGAATCAAAGAGGGCATCGCAGGCATCAAAAAGCTCTTTATCGCCTGTTTCAAGGGCAAGGTCTGCCATACCGCAGTAAAGGTAAAGAGCACGCACAGAGTGACCTACTGCCTCTCTCTGCTTTCTTACAGGCAGATGAGTCTGGTCATAATCGTGACCAATCCAGTTTCTCTTCTGCTTATCATCCTTTTCAGTTGTGCCTCGTTTATCTATGAAATGCCTGCACATATCAAGATATTTTTTATCACGGGTAAGGTTATAAAGCTTAATAAGGGCAAGCTCTATTTCCTCGTGACCGGGGGTATTGAAAAGGGCAGAATCCTCTATGATAAAGCGCTTCTCAATATAGTCTATGTATTTTTTCATTATATTCAGCAGCTTATCCTTGCCGGTTGCATTGTAGTAGGCAACAGCTGCCTCAAGCAGATGACCTGCACAGTAAAGCTCGTGATTGTCACGGTTTGTAAATCTGTTTGCAGGCTCAACTACTGTATAGTAGGTGTTTATATAGCCATCCTCCCATTGATGAGCGGCAAGGTTATCAACTGCCTCATCAATTTTTGCTTCAAGATCCTTATCGGGCTCCATCTGTATTGTGTAGGCTGCAGCCTCAATCCACTTTGCAATATCTGAATCCCAGAAAATATGAGGTTTATGGGGCATACCCTCCTGCCACTCACATTTAAGGGAATCAAAACGCCCTGTATCGCTGAATCTGTCATAGATAGTAGGGATGGTGGCAGATTTATTTATATCGTTTCTGCTTTTCCAGAAACCGCCAAGCTTAACTTTATCAAAGGTAATTTGTTTCATATTTATACTCCTGATTTATTTTGAAAAAGGCGAATGCCCTTTGGGACATTCGCCGTAATTATTATGCGCTTGCTTTAGCTTCCTTTTTGGCAGCCTTTTTCTTTGCTCTTGCTTCCTTCTTTGCAAGTGCCTTTGCTTTTTCTTTTTCTTTCTCTTCCTTTGCCTTAGGGTCACCAAGGTCTGCAAGGAAGAAGATTACAGTCCAGCAAACAACTGCGATAAACACAAAAAGTACAGCATTCTGTGCGCCTGCAAATGTTACAAGCACTGAAACTGCTGCGCTGGCAGCAAAGCCTAAAAGCTGAGCAAAGACGCCGCTGTCTATAATCTGGTCTACAATGTAGTCAATTATGTTAACCTGGTTATGATATACGCTCATGCTCATTGAATTGAATGAAACAATCATAGCAACTACTGCAGCAATACCTACAATACCAGCAATAAACATAGGCAGGTGCTTATTAGAGCAGCAGGACCATATAACAATAAAGAGTGCAGTAATAAGAATAAGAGCAAAGCTTACTAAGAAAACAACAATTCTTACATTAAGTGGAGCAAATTCCTTTGGCCATAAAAAAGGGCCGTCGTGCTTAAACTGAAGCAGGGTGGAGAGCTCATCCTTGCCATTGAAAATATCAAAAAGTCTTTTAATTGAGAAATACTCTTCAATTGCTATACCCTGTGTGCCATTTTGTGAAATGGATTCAATAATACCGGAAAGCTTATCGGTTGTACCGATTCTCAGTATAAAGAAGTCCATAAAAAACATCATGGGGAAAACGGCAATGCCTAAAAGAGCATTAACTATACGATATACGGCTTTCATATTTTTAACATCCTTTTTATTAGATTACTTCCAGGAGCTGTTGAGAGCAACTGTACGGTTAAATACGGGCTTATCAGGTGTAGAGGTTTTATCCACACAGAAGTAGCCCTGTCTCATAAACTGGAAGGTGTCGCCGGGCTTTGCATCCCTGAGACCGCCCTCAACAAGACAGCCTTCAAGAATTTCAAGTGAATTGGGGTTAAGGTTATCAAGGTAGCTGACATTCTCATCACCTGCAGGGTTTTCTGTGTTGAAAAGTCTGTCATAAAGTCTGATCTCACAGGGGAAGCTGTCTGCGCTTACCCAGTGAAGTGTGCCCTTAACCTTTCTGCCGTCAGGTGAGTCGCCGCCCTTTGTAGCAGGGTCATAGGTGCAGTGAAGGCAGGTAACATTGCCCTCATCATCTGTATCGTAGCCTGTGCAGGTTACAAAGTAAGCACCCTTAAGGCGTACCTCATTGCCGGGGTAAAGTCTGAAGTATTTCTTAACAGGCTCAATCATAAAGTCATCCTGCTCAACGTAAATCTCTTTTGAGAATTTAACAATACGCTTGCCGAGCTCAGGCTTATCAGGATTATTCTCAACCTCAATCTCTTCAACCTGACCGTCAGGATAGTTATCAATTATTACCTTTAAGGGGCGAAGCACTGCCATAGCTCTGGGAGTGTTTGCATTAAGGTTATCTCTTACACAGCTTTCAAGCAGACCGTAGTCAACTACGCTGTAAGCCTTTGAAACACCGATTTTATTGATGAAATCTCTGATAGCTGCTGCGGGGTAGCCTCTTCTGCGCATACCGCAGAGGGTTGCCATACGGGGGTCATCCCAGCCGTCAACAATGCCTGTTTTAACCATCTCAAGGCACTTTCTCTTGGAGGTTACACAGTAGTTAAGGTTAAGGCGGGCAAACTCAATCTGTCTTGGTGGCTCCTCAAAGCCGATTTCGTTAATAAACCAATCATAAAGAGGTCTGTGGTTTTCAAACTCAAGTGAGCAAAGTGAGTAGGTTACACCCTCCCTTGCGTCTGAAAGGGGATGAGCAAAGTCATACATGGGGTAAACACACCACTTATCACCAGTCTGATGGTGGCTGATATGAGCAATTCTGTAAATAACAGGGTCTCTCATATTGATGTTAGGTGAGCTCATATCAATTTTTGCTCTCAGGGTCTTTTCGCCATCTTTGAATTCGCCCTTTGTCATTCTTTCAAATAAATCAAGGTTTTCTTCAATGGAGCGGTCCCTGTAAGGGCTGTTTTTACCGGGCTCAGTAAGAGTGCCTCTGTACTCTCTCATCTCGTCAGCGGTAAGGTCACAAACAAATGCCTTGCCCTTTTTGATGAGCTTAATAGCACATTCATAAATAAAATCAAAATAGCTGGAAGCATAAAGGCAGTCATTCCACTTGTAGCCAAGCCATTCAATATCCTCTTTAATAGCCTCAACATATTCAACGTCCTCTTTTGAAGGGTTTGTATCATCAAGGCGGAGGTTACAAAGGCCGTTGTACTTTTCAGCTGTGCTGAAGTCTATGCAGATAGCCTTTGCATGGCCGATGTGAAGATAGCCGTTTGGCTCTGGGGGAAATCTTGTCTGAATACGGGTATTTCTGCCTGCGGCTAAATCCTCGTCAATAAAGTCATGTATAAAATTTGATGTTACGTTTATTTCGTCCATGGGTACTGTCCTTTCGGTTTATTTCCAGCTGTCTGCTGCATCCTGAAGCCTTGCCTTTATTTCGTCCTCACCAAGTAAAGCCATAATGGAGTAAAGGTCAGGAGTGTTTCTGCGGGATGTAAGGGCAATTCTGATAACGGTGGAAACATCACCAACATGGCCCTTATAAGCATCAGGATTTTTCTTGTATTCTTTTACGTTAGGTGTAAAGCCGAGAGGCTCACACATATCTTTAATGCGGCCAAACCACATATCCTTATCGTCATTAAGGTCAAAGCTCTGAGCATAGCAGTTTACTATAGCTACAGCGTCCTCCTTGCTGATATTCTCAGGCAGGGTATAGTCCTTAACATAGTATTTATCAAAGAAGTAGGAGATATAATCCTTAACCTCATTCCACTTTGATATATCCTTACGTGGCTTTGGATTTTCACGGTCTATGTTAAGTATTGCAACGGAGCGCTGGGCATCTGCTGAAAGCTCATTGTAAAACTCAGTATCGTAAGCCTGTGCCCACTGAGCAACACGGTCATAAACCTCCTGTGCCTTCATAAGTGAGATAACATTCTTACTTACGTCGGTAAGCTTTACAAGGTCAAAAAGGCAACCGCTTGAGCTCATCTTCTTAAGGTTAAATGGGTAATCCATTGCAGGCACTGTGGGGTTAGCCCTGCGCCAATCCTCAAAGCCTGAGCTGATAATTGTAAGAAGGTACTCAATAAGGCTCTCCTTGGGGAAGCCCTCCTCTACAAAGTAGCTTACTGCTGCTTCAGGGTCCTTTCTCTTTGAAAGCTTACGCTTATCTCCGGTTTCCTCATCTATCTTCATAACCTGTGGTGTGTGTGCATACTTTGGCACCTTGAAGCCACAAGCCTTGAAAAGAGCAATGTGCTTGGGTACGGATGAAATCCATTCCTCAGCTCTTATAACGTGTGTGGTGTGCATAAAGTGGTCATCACAGGTGTGAGCAAAGTGATAGGTAGGTATGCCGTCAGATTTGAGAAGCACCTCATCTATTATATTTTCAGGCATTTCAATTTTGCCTCTGATAACATCCTCAAAGAAGATTCGCTTATCCTCGCTGCCATCACTGCGGAAGCGGAGCACCCACTTTTCGCCTGCGGCGATTTTAGCCTCAATCTCTTCTAAGGTAAGGTCACGGCACTTTGCATATTTACCAAAGTAGCCTCTTATAAGTGCGCCCTCAGCCTCCTGCTTTTCACGAAGGGCTGTAAGCTCATCTGCTGTGCAGAAGCAAGGGTAGGCAAGGCCTTTGAGTATAAGGCTCTTTGCGATTGTCTGGTAAATCTCAACTCTCTTGCTCTGTGTGTAGGGGCCGTAGTCACCTGCCTCTGTGCCGAAGCCTGTAACGCCCTCCTTAAAGCTTACACCAAAGGTAGCAAGGCCATTAGTGATAGCTGAAACACCATCATCTATTTCACGTTTTTTATCTGTATCCTCTACTCTTAAATAAGCTGAGCCGCCTGAAACCTTAGCGGTCATCTGGTTTATGATAGCCTGAAATAATCCGCCGATATGAAGGTAGCCTGTGGGTGAGGGGGCAAAACGGGTAACCCTTGCCCCTTCGGGAAGGTTGCGGGCAGGATACATTTCCTCATAATATTCAGGGGTCTTATCTATATCAGGAAGCAGCAAATCTGCTAATTTCTGGTAGTCCATAATTTTCTCCTTCTATGACACAATCTGCCATTATATAAAAATACATAATAGATTATATAATAAAATAATGGAATATACAACCATTATTTTAAAATTGCAGCAATAAAATTGTAGTGTGAAACTGTTGAAAACAACAACATAATATGATAAATTTATTCTCAGATAAACCAAAGCGGAGGAATAAGATGGACATAACTTCTTTGACTTGCCCTAATTGCGGAGCGACACTTAGTGTAAAAGCATCCGACCGCAATATTGTGTGTGAATACTGCGAGAGCAGATTTGTGATTGGTGATTTTGCGGAGAATATATTTGATAATACTGACGAGGCGGAAAAAGTGCGTCAGCTTATTGAGCCACTTACAAAGCTTGAAACTGCAAGGGCGCAGCTTATGTTTGTTGAAAAAAGATGGGCAGAAACTGCACAGCAGAGAAAATATGAATCACTGCTTGATAAAAAATGGAGTCCCTTTGCTTTCGGCGGCATAATACTTGTAATTTCACTTTTGGTTACAAGCAAGACTAATACAGATGTTTTCTCATCAGCAATGGAAACCGTAGCAGATATAGCCTTTTCCGTATTCACATTTATTGTGGCAAGTCTTTTATTCAAGCCCTTATATAAGCTTGTTTCGTGGGATGATAATCAGCTTGCAGATGAGAGGGAAACTCTTAAAAGCACCATGAGGCGCATAAATGAATTAAATGATTTTTCTATCCTGCCTGAAAATTACCGCACAAAGGCAGGGGCAATAGCAATACATAACGAAATGGTAAAAGACCCACGCCTCAGTATTGAGCAGGCGGTTAAAGAAATTGAAAGTAAAAAGCCTGAGAAAGCGGCAGTTAATCCATACAAAGCACCTGATATAAAAACAGATGGCGAGATTATTGGAGAGGTTGCAAAGGATATATTGAAAAATATGCTTAAATAACAGAAATCCCCCGACTATAAAAAGTCGGGGGTTAGCTTTTTATATGTATGAATGCTCAATAAGCATTACGGGTGAAAGCTTGCTGTCAGCAGCCTTTATTGCCTTTCTCAGGTCATCCATTATGGTATGCTTATCAAGTGATAAATCTGCAGGTATAACCACATCAAAAATAACGTTTGTATTCTTTTCACCCTTTACAATTCTGAAATCGTGGAAGGAGAAGGCAGGGTTATACTCTTTAATTACTTTATCTACAAGCTCCTTGAGCCTTTCTGTTTCAGGGTCATTTACCGCAACAGGGTCCATGTGAATGCAGATGATAATATTCAGCTCTTTGCTTATACGCATTTCAACCGCATCAATTACCTCATGAGCAGCAAGAATATCCACGTCATCAGGCACTTCTGCGTGAGCAGAGGCTATAATTCTGCCGGGGCCGTAGTCATGCACCATAAGGTCGTGTACACCTATAATAAGCTCTTCACTGAGCATTATATCGTGAATGCCTTTTACAGTTTCTTCTTCGGGGGGCTGACCAAGAAGAGGACCAAGGGCCTCTTTAACAACACCAACACCTGCCCAGAGGATGAAAAGAGAAACAAAAAGACCGATAATACCATCTATTCTGTACCAGCCGGTAGCATAGCAGATAATCATTGAAATGATGGTTGCACCTGTTGAAATGCAGTCATTAAGGCTATCCTGGCTTACTGCTTTAAGGTTAATGTTATTTGTCTCTTTATAAAGCCTGTTATTAAAGAATGCCATCCAGCATTTAACAAGCACAGCAAGTACAATTATTACAATGGAAACAATGCTTGCCTCAACCTCTTCGGGGTGAATAATCTTCTGAATTGAAGATTTACCAAGCTCAAAGCCCATAAGGAAAATGAGGAAGGATACCACAAGGGCAGAGAGGTATTCAATTCTGCCGTGACCAAAGGGATGGTCGTTATCCACAGGCTTTTCGCTGAGCTTTGTGCCGGCTATTGTAATGATATTAGAGCCTGCATCAGCTAAGTTGTTAAGAGCATCTGCGGTGATTGAAACTGCACCTGTAGCGCTGCCGATTATAAACTTTACAATGCAGAGCAAAATATTGCAGATTATGCCCACAATACCACTCATTACACCTAAGGCACTTCTATAATTCTGCTTATTTCTGCGCTTAACCGCGCCAATCAGTAACTTAGTCATATTTAATCCTCTGAAAATAAAATGATATACTGCATATTATATACAAACGGCAAAAAATTTCAAGAGTGGTGCAAACAATATTGAATTAGTAGAGAAATAATATTATAATTGAAATAGTAAAATAACAAGGGAGGAACAGATATGAAAACAGCAAAAAAGCTTGTATGCCTTCTGATGGCGTTGATTATGCTCAGCTCAATACTTACAGTATATGGCTCAGCTGTGGTAATTGTTGCCAAAAACAAATACCCCATAATACTTGTACACGGTATGTTTGGCTGGGGCGCAAATGAGGGCATAAATGATATAGT
>JAKSQR010000057.1 GCA_024404065.1 Clostridia bacterium
AAAACTGAAGGCATTGCAATACTTGCAGGTCTTTCACGCAAAAGAATGACTAACCTGAGCGGTGATCTGACTCAGGACGAAAAGGACACAGTAACCGCCTGCCTTCACAATATGTGCATTATGGGCGGTGCAGATATAATCAGGGTGCATAATGTACCCGTTGCAGTAAAATGTGCAGCTATGGCAGACAGCCTGTACAGAAAGGCATAAGATGGATAAAATATTAGTCAGAGGTCTTGAAATTTTTGCCTATCACGGCGTAAATCCTGAGGAAAAAATTGATGGACAAAGATTTATACTTGATATTACAGCTGATGTGGATTTAAGCAAGCCCTGTATTACAGATAACGTAGACGATACAGTAAGCTATGCAAAAATCATAAAGGAAGCTACAAGAATTTTTACATCACAAAAGGATGATTTGCTTGAGAGAGCCTCCCGCAGAGTAGCAGAGGGACTTTTGCAGGCATTTGATAAAATAGAGAGTGTTACCATACTGCTTAAAAAGCCTGATGCACCTATCAAGGCAGATTTTGACTATGTGGCAGTAGAAATAACACTTGGGAGAAACGAGATATGAATAAAGCCGTAATTGCCCTTGGCACAAATATGGGCAACAGAATTGCAAACATTAACCAGGCAGTAAGGGCTATTTCCCGCCTGCCCGGTGTTAAAATAATAGCAGGCTCCTCAGTTTATGAAACTGAGCCCGTAGGCTATAAGGACCAGGAAAATTTCTATAACGCAGTAGTGCTTGTTGAGGCTAATGTTTCACCTGCCATGCTGCTTGGTGGCTGCCTTGGTATAGAGGCTGCTATGGGCAGAGAGAGAGTTATAGAAAACGGGCCCCGCATTATAGACCTTGACCTGCTTATATATGAAAATTACAAAAGTGACAGCTTTGAGCTTACCCTGCCCCATCCCCGTATGCTTGAGCGTGCCTTTGTAATGAAGCCCCTTCTTGATTTATTCCCATCAGGCAGAGCTCTTGGCATTTCATTTGGCCCTGCCCTTAGCGAAATCGGTGAAGAGGGCGTAATTGATACAGGCTTTGAAATGATAGTAAACGGTGAAGCCTGAGAGGTACTTATATGATATGTGATAACTGTGCATACAACGACTATGATGAGGAGTATGACACCTACACCTGCCTTGTAAACCTTGATGAGGATGAGCTTTACAGGTTTATGGAGGGCGGTCAGACTCAATGCCCCTACTACAACCCCTATAACGAATACAAAGTAGTTGAAAAGCAGAACTGAGGTAGATTATGAGCCAGAAAAAGCAAAAAATTTCCAAAGAAGAAAAAGCTTTGGCAAAACGAAAAAAAGATAATAAAAGATTTTTTATAATTCTTGGCGTTGCAATTTTTGTTATTGCTGCAGCAGTAATTGTTACCGCAGTAATTCTGCCTAAGATGAAGGCACCAAGAGTAATAGATGACCCTGATTTCAAAAGCGAATTTGAATATGTTACCTATGGCAATGGCATTTTACCACGTGAGTTTGCTGAGATAATCGGGCAGGCAGAGCTTGATGAGGCTGAAGCCTGCAAGCAGACAGGTGTTGCCTTCACCTGCGGTAAAAGGGAAATCTCAAGAGATTCTATGGTTATGTACTACATAGATGCCTACACAAGGCATGTTATGAAGGCATCCACAGATATTTCTATTTACGGACATTACACTGAGAAAATGTCCTTTGAGATGTACCCTGAGTTTAATAAATATACTGATGATGTAACCTACGGTCAGCAGATGCTGATGGAGGCAGAGCAGAATCTTGCCCAGAATTATTATCTGTTTGATAAGGCAATAGATGATGGCTTTGCTATCTCTGACCTTGAAATACACACAATCAAGGATGATTACGAAAGCATCGTTAAATACGCAAGCACCAACAACACTGACATAAAGGCAATGATTAAAAAGAACTATAATACTGACTACGTTACTATGGAAATGTACTCAGCAATGCGAATCATTGAAACTTATGCCAATGCCTACGAAAAGAAGATGAAGGCTGAAGAAACTGAAAAGGTTTCCAACAGCGAAGTAAATAAGAGATTAAAGGGTAACGAAAGAGATTATCAGGTATTTAAGGGCAGAATTTTCCCCTTTGATGAGGAAATTCCTGATTACTCAAGTGTTAAAGATAACGACAGCTTTATAGCCTACCTTAAAGGCATTTATGGCGATTATGATGAGCTTGATATAAAATCTGACGCTTCTTATGTTACCTACGCAAAGCTTAAAGAGCTTTATGGCGAAAAGGTTGCAGATTTCGTTTTCTCACCTGAGAGAAAAGCAGGCGAAGTAGCTGATATAGATAATGGCGCTAAAAAATTCCTCATTTACATTGAAAAGCCTGCCTACTTTGAAACAGGTGTACAGTGCGTATTGGTTTATAACCTTTACCAGACTGAGGCGGGCGAAGAACGTGAGAACGAAATGAAAATGTTCCAGGAGGAGTATAACAACTGGGTCAGCAACGGTGCTAAAAAGAGTGACTTACTTAAAATTGACCTTGCTTCCTTCGCTACCACTACTGATGCAATACCTACCGGTTATATAAGCCAGAGGGTAAACAGCCTTAATACTTATGTAGACCAGTGGCTTCGTGACCCTGTGCGTAAAGAGGGCGACCATGCAATATACTTCCTTAACAGCTCCGTAGTTTACCTCTATTTTGAAAAGGTAAATAAGGATGACTATGATTACATTGCAACCATCAAGGAAGAAATTGCAAAGGAAAACTTTGACCTTCATTACAGCTACAAGCTTGATAAAAAGTACCCTGTAAAATACGTTGAGCTTTTCCCACCTCTTGATACTGAAGTTTACGAAGGTACTCTTGAAAAGGAAATATTTGATACTGCTCACGACCCCGTAAATGCTCTTAACGAAAAATACATTTACAGCAGAGTCAAGTAAAATAACATAGCTTTAATGCCCCTGATTTAAGCAATAATCGGGGGCAGTTTTTTATGCTTTTCTGATGGCGGATTTTCACCACACCTCACCAAATCTGTCCAAATTCTCATAACACAAATATTATTTGGCTATTATACCTAAAAGCAGTAACAAATTTCGTCATTCTGTCACATTGCAATATTTTCCTTTATATAATATAATTATTATGAGTTAATTTGATGCTCATACCATTATGAAAGAAGGATATGAAATGACAAAGAAAATTCTTGCACTTCTCCTTGCTCTCGTTATGGTTCTTGGCGCTGTTCCCTTCTTTGCTTTCGCTGAAGGCGAAGAGGAGATCGTTGAAGCAGCTTACGACAGAGTTGATGCCTGGGACGCAAACCTTGCTCCCGTAGTGGCAAACCTTCTTGACAACGAACAGTCCGCTCATTGGAAATACGTTGCTGAGAATAACGACGTTCTTCGTAAGACAATGATCACTTATACTGCATTCGCTCTTTATGACAATGCCTGGAAAAACGGCTTTGATCAGAGCGTTTCAGTAGAAGAAGCTGAAAAGATTCTCGTTTCACTTCTTGAAAAGGTTGATGCTAACATCGGCAGTTCAAAAGTTGAAGAGATCATCAAGGTTCTTCAGACAGCTCAGACCGCTAACGAGCTTATCCAGAAGGTAAACAGCTATATCCAGATTGCTGAGGTTAATGATGTTGTTACATCTGCAGAATGGAACAAAGCATTCAGCTATATCAACACAGCAATTAAGATTGGTAACTTCTATAAGGATAACAGAGATAAGGTTATTGAAGCTTATGCACGTCTTCTTACTGTACAGGCTTCAAACGCTTACTACAAGCAGATTCTTACTTACGTTGCAGAGCATACAAACTACAGCGTAGTTGAATACGCATGTAAGAACCTTATCAAGAATGCTGACGATTCAGTAAACGAATTCCTTCAGGAAGAAACCAAAAACAGACTTAAGTACACAACTGATGAAGTTCTTGCTACCGCTGCACGTATAGCTCTTGAAAGCAATTCTTACACAGCAATTGCTCTTAAGGTTTATGACATCGGCAAGAGCGCAGCTGACGTTCTCTGGAACACAAGCGACCAGTATGCACTTATGGACGAACTCTACACAACATTCTTTGTAGAGGCAGAAGCAGTTAACTGGACCAACGCAGTTAAAGAGCAGGGCGATAAGGAAGCTTATGAATATGGTGTAAGCTTCGTACTTGGCATCAGAGAAATCGGTGCACAGAGCCTTTACAACCTTAAGGTTGCTCAGAATAACGGTATAGTTGGTAAGGTTAAGAATCAGATTAACCTTAACGTTGGTTTTGAAAACGTAGCAGAGCTTGCATTCCTTGCAAACGCAAGAAAGGTTCTCTTTGCAGACGTTGAAACAATCAAGCCCGTTACTGCTATTATTACAGCTACTACAGCTGCTACTATTGATGTAAACGGTTATCGTACATACAACGTTGCTGAAACATTTGAAACAGCTGATGGCTATTATCTTACAATGTACAGCCCCGCTATCGGTAACTACGTTAAGTCAATATTCCTTAAATCTGACGCAAACGTATCACTCATCGCTGCATCTGACGCTCTTGCAACAGTAGTTGTTAAGAAGCTTGGCGCTGATGGTATCGCTCAGAAGTCATTTACAGATAAGACAGTTGGTGCTGACGGCGTTATCGCTTTCAACACAGCAGACGATTCTTATACCTACACTCTTGGTGAAGAAACAGTTGTTACTGCTTTTGACACCACATTCGTTTATCCTGAGCTTAATGCTGTTACAGCTAAGTCAGTTGCAGACGCAAGCGCATCTGTAATTAAGGGCGAAATCGGCAATGCTCTTGATGGCGTAAAGGGTAAGGTTGTTACAATCGATCAGGTTATCAGAGACATTATCGAAAAGATCGTTTCAGCTATCAAATCTCTTTTCAATTTATTTGACTAATTATTAAATGTATTTCCCCTGTGGGAAACTGCAGGGGAAAGCTTAAATTTCAACAAACACACCAATTATAGTGAGTATCAGATTTAACTTAAAAAAAGCTTTTTTGTAATATTACAAACGTGAAAAGCCGTCGGGTTTTCCCGGCGGCTTTTTGCATACCATAAAGTAAGGGCACCGCATAAACGGTGCCCTGTATTTTATTCAGCCTCTTCTGAATTTTCAGGTGTTTCTTCAGGAATTTCTGCTTCGGTTTCTTCGGCAAATTCCTCTGTGATTACATCTGCTTCGTCATCAGCTGTTTCTGCTTCCTGAGTATCATCTGAAGGCTCTTCGCTGTTTTCTTCTGTAACTTCAGCTTCGTCTTCTTCAGGGGCTTTCTCGCTATCCTCAGGGGTATTTTCGTCATTTTCATACTCCCCTGTTTCAAGGTTAATCTCTTCAGGGTAAAGCTCCATATTTCTTACCCTTTCAGCCTCTCTCTTCATCTCATCGTAATCTTCCTGAGCCTTACGGCACATAGCCTCATACTTCTTATCAAATGTAGGCTTAAGAGTTTTGAAAAGTACAGCTGCAATTATAAGCATAAGAATTGCTGCAACAGAGATTATAATGCCTTCCATAAGACCTCTCTGCTCATATTTAATCTCAACCTTATGCTCACCCTTTGCAATATTGAAGCAAAGGTAGGCATCCTCAAGTGCGATATAATCATCAGCCTTTAAGGGCTTGCCATCAACCTTTATCTTCCAGCCTCTGTCGTAGGGTATGGAGGTAAATACTACCTGGTCTTTTTCTGCATTGACTGTACCTGCAATGTAGGTTTCGTCAAAGGTTTCTACATCCATTGCACCGCTCTGAAGCTTTTTATAGCCCTTTGCAAGTGCATCCTCATTTACATAGTATGGGTAGAAATCCATGTGGCAATATTTGCCCTTGTCTGCATCAATATCAACTGTAACATAAACAGGGTTATCTGCTGATACAAGACCTAAATCAAAGATGTAGGGCTCATCAATACCCTGTACGTGTGTTTCCTCACCCTTTGCAATGCTTAACTCTTCAAAATCGTTTGAGTCTACAAAAAGGTAGCAATGCTGTGTATTTTCAGTAGTAAGCTCTACGGTAAGCTGACCGTCATTGCCTGCGTCTGTTTTTGTAAAGTAAACATCGCCTGTATCAAAGCCTGATACAATCTCATCAATATTGCTGTAGCTTATTTCACCTACAGTCATCTGCTCAAATACGTACTCCTCACCTGAGGCAAGCTCAAACCACTCGCCCTGTGTAAGGAAGGGGTTATTGTACTCTGAATACCACTCCTTAATTCCCTTATCTACTGTAAAGGCGATGGGCAGCCAGTAATTATTCTGATAAGCGGTAAACTTATCAAAGGTGGCAACCTGAGTGTAATAGCTGCTGTCATCTATAATTACATTCTCATCATTATCTACAATATATTTAAGGGAGTTCATCATATTGTAAACGGGAGTCTGCATATAATAGGTGTAGGAGTTAATAAAGTTTGAGTAAACACCTAAATTACTCTGCATATTTGCCATTTTTTCGTAAGCCATGGATGAGAAGGTGGAAATACCATTGTAGCCAAACCATGCAGGGTCCATTCTTGCCCTGTTGTAGGTAAGCTCCATACGGTAGCTCTTATCACCCTTTTCTCTCTCATCAAGCACAGCCTTAACCTGCTGGAAGCTGTTGTAATCCCCTGCATAGCTCTGCTTGGTCTGTGACATACTGTATCTGTCAGTATTAGCGCAGGCAATCTCTGCAATTACGGTGCAGAGCAGGATAACTGCAATGGCAGATTTCTGCCTTTTTTCATCCTTGAGAAGGTAGAAAATAAGTGTGTAGGTTACTACAAAAATTACGCTGAGAAGTACTGTGATATCCTCAACATTCTTTGAGCCGATTTCCTGCACAAGTATTATCATAAATACTACTGCAACGCCTGAGCCAAGTATCTGCCTGCCTGTATACTCCTTCAGGTTTACAAATGCCTTGTATGCCATTACAAGCAGTACGAAGCAGTACATAAATGAAAATCTGTAGGGCAGGTCATTGGGGAAGTGGAAGCCGTGCCATATATAGTTAAGGTAATTTATGCTGAAGCTGAAGTAAATAATTGCAAGTGTAAATACGGAGCCGATTTTCTCTTTAAGAGTAATCTTCTTTGAGAAAATGTAGAGGGGTACAAGTATAAGGGTACCCATACCGCAAAATACATTTGGTAATACATCATCACCGCTTGAGCGGATTGTGGGGTCAACTGAAGCAAGGTGATTTGCAAGGAAATCAAATACTGAGAAATAAATTCTGTAGCCGTTTGGCCATGTGCCTGAGGTAGCTGAGCAGGATTTAAGAATTAAGAATGTAGGTATAAGTGCAAAGGCTGCAAGTGCGCCTGATGCTATGGATGCAAGGCCGAAGGTTACACCGCCTCTTAAAAGCACGCTGCCCTTGATTTTTTCTTTTAATTTATACTGCTTGTTGCCCTCACCATCAAGGTAATAGGTAGTTCTCTCTGTAAATGATAAAAATTCGTAATTTGAGATAAAGTAAACTACAAAATAAATTACTGAGAATATACAGGTCATATAACCCATATAGTAGTTTGAAAGAAGTGTAAGGGTAAGTGCAGCAATGTAAACTGAGGGCTTTCTGCGGTTTATAATAC
Source organism: Clostridia bacterium (assembly GCA_024404065.1). GTDB lineage: Bacteria > Bacillota > Clostridia > Oscillospirales > Acutalibacteraceae > CAG-177. The sequence goes on from JAKSQR010000057.1 coordinate 7,594, forward strand.
GCTCAACGCCATACATAACCATGGGAAAATATACCATGGCATCAATCCACATTACATTCCAGTAATATGCTACAAAGTAGCCGCACATTGCATAAAGCACACCGAAGGCAGCAGTTGTAAAATCGTGCCTCTTCTGTGACTTTTTAAGGTAAAGGGTAAATGAGCCTGCTGCAAAGGCTGCCTTTGCAAGTATCATAGCTGCAATAGCCTCTGGCATATTCTTATGGCCAAGTAAAAGCATAAATATTGCACTTGGGCTTGCAAGGTAGTTAAAGTAGTTACCAAGGAATGGTCCGCCAAGGCCTGTATTCCAGGAGTAAATCATACTCTTTAAGCCTGTGACTCTGTCGTAAAGCTCTGCAAAAAGAGGGCCATACTGGTGGTAAAGGTCCATTCTGAGAATGGTGGTATCACCAAAGGGGAAAAGATTATAGCAGAAATATACAAGCACCATAATGAGTGCTGTGCACATTACTGAAATCCAGCAATATGAGCAATCTGAAAAGATTCGCTGGAATATGCTATGTTTGTTTGGATTTTTATTCATGAATAATTCCTCCGCCCAGATATTTACTATTGTAAGAGGGCTTTATATCAATACTGCCATCGGGGTAAATAGTTGTAAGGGTTACACCCTGCATCCACTCACTCTCCGGCTTATTGAATTTTGTACCGATATGGTAGGGTGAATATCCGCCGTGCTGATTGTAAACAAGATATACACCTTTATATTCGCCGCACCAGCCATTTATATGGTCGTGACCTGCGTAAACAGCCTTTGTAGAGCCTTTCTCAAGTATGGCATCAAACATACCGCTGTTATAATCGGAGCTTGCTACCCCTTCATACTGCTCACCATAAAGGAGCTTGTACTCAGGGTTTGGGGTAAAGCCTGTTTCCTCATCCCCTGTGAATATGTTTTTATACTCAGGAAGGGGTATATGCATAAACATAAGGGATTTACATTCGCCGTATTTATCTTTGAGGGCATCTGTTTCTTTCTTATAAAACTCAATCTGCTCTTTCTTTAAGAAATCATAGCCCTTCATATCGTCAGGGATATTATACTCTTTTCTGTA
>JAKSQR010000058.1 GCA_024404065.1 Clostridia bacterium
GTCATACCAAGGTCGGTAATAAAGCCTGTGCCATTAGGTAATATTTTGGCATCGTTAGTCTGCACATGTGTGTGAGTGCCGAATACGGCAGATACTCTGCCATCAAGATACCAGGCAAGAGCCCCTTTCTCTGCAGTAGCCTCTGCGTGAAAATCCACAATATTGATTTTGCAGCTTGTTTCTTTAAGAATTTCGTCAACCTTATCAAAGGGATTATCACAGTTATCCATATAAACTCTGCCGGAGAGATTTATAATACAGATACTTGTGTAGCCTAAATCTACTACTGAGTAGCCTTTGCCGGGAGCAGAATTATGGAAATTAGCAGGGCGTATAATATCGCTTCTGTCATCCATATATTCATAAAATTCTTTTCGTCTGTAGGTGTGATTACCAAGGGTTATAAAGTCCACACCGCTGTCAAAAAGGTAGTTTGCTGAGTGGGGAGTAATACCGTTGCCCACTGCTGAGTTTTCTCCGTTGGCAATGCAGAAATCAACACCCTTAACACGCTTGAGTGCAGGCAGCTTTTCTCTTAAAAATTCACAGCCCTTGTCAGATACCACATCACCAATTGCAAGTATAATCATATTTTTCTTCTTTCTACGGGCAAAGCCCAAAAGTTACGGCTTTATTTTAAGTTATACCGTCTCAGATGTCAAGAATATACAATAAAAGAGCGCCAGATTTCTGACGCTCTCAATTAGTGTTAAATTATTTTGCCACACCGAATGCTCTTGTTTCTCTGATAAGGTTAACCTTGATTTCACCGGGATAATCCATAGAGCTTTCAATCTTTTCAGCAATTTCTCTTGCCATAAGAATCATCTTATCATCAGTAACCTTTTCAGGGTTAACAATGATACGAACCTCACGGCCTGCCTGAATAGCAAAGGACTTATCAACGCCATCAAAGCTTGTTGCAATATTTTCAAGTGCCTCAAGTCTCTTGATGTAGTTCTGAAGGTCTTCTCTTCTTGCACCGGGTCTTGCAGCTGAAATAGCATCAGCAGCCTGAATAAGTACGGCAACAGTGCTCTTAGGCTCAACTGTACCATGGTGAGCTTCAATAGCATTGCAGATAAGGTCGTTTTCTTTATATCTCTTTGCATACTCTGTACCGAGTGCAATGTGAGTGCCTTCCATTTCGTGGTCAAGAGCCTTGCCTATATCGTGAAGAAGACCTGCTCTCTTTGCACTCTTAACATCAGCGCCAAGTTCTGATGCCATAAGACCTGCAATGAATGAAACCTCAAGTGAATGCTTAAGTACATTCTGACCATAGCTTGTACGGTATCTGAGCTTACCGAGGAGCTTAACGATTTCGGGATGAACTCTGTCAACGCCAGCTTCCATAAGTGCCTGCTCACCAGTCTGCTTAATGGTCTGCTCAACCTCTCTCTTTGCCTTTTCGTAAAGCTCTTCAATTCTTGCGGGATGGATTCTGCCATCCTGAATAAGCTTTTCAATAGTGATACGTGCAATCTCTCTGCGAACGGGGTCAAATGAAGAGATTGTAATAACTTCAGGTGTATCGTCAATAATAAGGCTTACACCTGTAATCATTTCAAGTGTACGGACATTTCTGCCCTCTCTGCCGATGATTCTGCCCTTCATTTCATCATTGGGAAGGGGAACAACGGATACAGTAGCCTCTGCTGCGTGGTCTGCAGCACAGCGCTGAATTGCGGTAGTAATAATTTCTCTTGCAAGGTTATCACAGTCGTCCTTAGTCTGCTGCTCAACCTCCTGAATTCTTACTGCCTTTTCGTGATCAAGCTGATCATCAAGCTGGCTTATAATAAGTGCCTTTGCCTGCTCCTGTGAATAACCTGAAATTCTTTCAAGTATATCAAGCTGGCTCTTTTTAAGGGATTCAACCTCTTCCATTTTTGCATCTGCTGCTTTAAGCTTTTCTTCAAGAATTGCTTCCTTCTTTTCAAGCTTTTCAGTTTTTGCGTCAAGATTGTCTTCCTTCTGTGCGATACGCTTTTCCTGCTTCTGAACTTCTGCTCTTCTTTCACGAAGCTCTTTTTCAGTTTCGTTACGCTGTTTCTGGATTTCTTCTTTAGCTTCGATAATTGTTTCTTTCTTCTTAGCTTCTGCAGTATTGAGTGCTTCTGTTAAAATGCGGTCAGCTTCCTTCTCAGCTGAGCCGATAGCAGCCTCTGCAGTTCTCTTTCTATGTGAAATGCCAAGGAAATAACCTATGATAGCGAAGATTATTGCTCCTATGCCCACACCGATAAGTAATGAGAGAATATCCAAAGTACCATTCCTCCTTTTTCTTAAATTTTGTTGCGGTTATCCGCCTTATTTCAATGGAAATTAAAAGATCTTAATGGCATATATCAGTCAGCAACTATGGTGCTGACCTACTTGGCACATAATACACCATTATGGATATAATAATCTTTCTATATATATATGTCAAGAATAAATTTACCATAATACACAATATATAGTTGATAAACCCTTGAAATACTGTGGTTTAGCACAAAAAATTACAATTTTATTACAAACGGCAATATGTAGCTCAAAAAATGGTTGACATAAATATTTAAGAGTGTATAATTGCTTATATCAAATCGTTGAAGCAGAAGTGTACTGCACATAAATTACTTCAGAGAGCCCTGTGGTTGCTGTGAGCAGGGTAGTAGTTTGCAATTACACCACCACTGCGGAGAGCCTGTGAAATAAGCAGGACGTAAAGCTGCGTTAAAGCGTTAAAGAGAGCTGATTTTTATAAATCAGAACACGGGTGGAACCGTGGAGTTTTGTATAACTTCACCCTGTGCAGATTTTACTGCATAGGGTGTTTTTGTTTTGTAAATTATCCCTAAGAAAGGACGAAAATATTATGATTAAAGTTACACTCAGAGATGATGTAAGAGAGTTTGAAGCAGGCGTAAATGCCTATGATGTTGCAAAGAGCATCAGCGATGGTCTTGCAAGGGCAGCATGCGTATGCAAAATCAACGGTGAGGTTAAGGATTTAAGAACAGTTCTTAATGAGGATTGCACTCTTGAAATTCTCACATTCGCAGACGAAGAGGGCAAAAAGACCTATCGTCACACCGCATCTCACATTCTTGCACAGGCAGTTAAAAGACTTTACCCCGAGGCAAAGCTTGCTATCGGTCCCGCTATTGATAACGGCTTCTACTATGACTTTGATATTCCCACTCCATTCAGCCCTGAAGATTTAGAAAAAATCGAAGCTGAAATGAAGAAAATTGTAAAAGAAAATCTTAAGCTTGAGTATTTTGAGATGACCCCTGAAGAGGCTATTAAGTTCTATGAGGAAAAGGGCGAAATCTACAAGGTTGAGCTTATTAAAGAGCACGCTGATAACGGCGAAAACATTTCATTCTACAAGCAGGGCGAATTTACTGAGCTTTGCGCAGGACCTCACCTTGGCTCTACCGGCAAAATCAAGGCATTCAAGCTTCTTTCCTGTACAGGCGCTTACTGGCGTGGCAGCGAAAAGAATAAGATGCTTCAGAGAGTTTATGCAACTGCTTTTGATAAGAAGGAAGACCTTAACGCTTATATAGAAGCACAGGAAGAAGCAAAGAAGAGAGACCACAATAAGCTTGGCAGAGAGCTTGAGCTCTTTACAACTGCTGATATTATCGGTCAGGGTCTTCCCATCCTTCTTCCCAAGGGCGCAAGAATTATCCAGACTCTTCAGAGATTTGTTGAGGATACAGAGCAGTCACTTGGTTGGCAGCTTACAAAGACTCCTCTTATGGCAAAGAGCGACCTTTACAAGCTTTCAGGTCACTGGGACCACTATCAGGATGGTATGTTTGTACTTGGTGATGAGGAGAAGGACGATGAAGTATTTGCACTTCGTCCCATGACCTGCCCATTCCAGTATCAGGCATATCTTAACAGAGCAAGAAGCTACAGAGACCTTCCCATGCGCCTTAACGAAACCTCAACTCTTTTCAGAAATGAAGCTTCAGGCGAAATGCACGGTCTTATCAGAGTACGTCAGTTTACTATTTCAGAGGGTCACCTTATGTGTACTCCTGACCAGCTTGAGCAGGAGTTTAAGGGCTGCCTTGAATTAGCTATCTATATGCTTAAAACACTTGGCCTTTATGAGGATGTTTCCTACCGTTTCTCACAGTGGGACCCCGACGACAGAGCTAAGTATATCGGCACAGAGGAGCAGTGGGATGAGGCTCAGGGCATAATGGAAAAAATCCTTGATAACCTTGAGATTCCTTATAAAATCGGTATTGGCGAAGCTGCTTTCTATGGTCCTAAGCTTGATATTCAGATTAAGAATGTTTTTGGTAAGGAAGATACCCTTATCACAATTCAGATTGACCAGATGCTTGCTGAAAAATTCGGTATGGAATATGTAGCAGCAGATGGCACAAAGAAGAACCCCTACATCATTCACAGAACATCCCTCGGCTGCTATGAGAGAACACTTGCCCTTCTTATTGAAAAGTATGCAGGCGCATTCCCACTCTGGCTTGCTCCTGAGCAGATCAGAGTTATGCCTATTGCTGACCGTCATCAGGACGCTTCTTATGCAGTTATGCAGGCTCTCAAGGATGCAGGTATTGTAAGAGTAGAGGTTGACTCAAGAAGTGAAAAGCTGGGCTACAAGCTTCGTGAAGCACAGCTTCAGAAGGTTCCCTATATGCTTGTTATCGGTGATAAGGAAGCAGAAGAGGGCACAGTATCTGTACGCCGCAGAGGTGAGGGCGATATCGGCTCTATGCCTGTTGCAGATTTCATTGCTCTTGCAAAGGCAGATATTGACTCAAAGAAAATCTGGTAAATATTTATGGAGTGCTGTTAAAACGGCACTCCTTTTTTATTGCTAAGCCCCACAGATTCAGGTGTACAAATTGTATAAAAACCAATACTGTGATTTTATTCCAATTTTAGCAATTTTATTGTTTACAAATCATATTATTAGTATTATAATAACTGATGGTAATTTTTACTCTAAAAATCATTTAGGAGGAATATTCTATGGCCAGAAAAAAATTAACCATGGATGGTAACACAGCAGCTGCTCACGTTAGCTATGCGTTTACCGAGGTTGCTGGTATTTATCCCATCACACCTTCAAGCCCCATGGCAGACTATGTTGACCAGTGGTCAGCAGACGGAAGAAAGAACATCTTCGGCACAACCGTAAAGGTTGCTGAGATGCAGTCCGAAGCAGGTGCAGCAGGTACCGTTCACGGTTCACTTGCAGCTGGTGCTCTTACCACCACATACACAGCTTCTCAGGGTCTTCTTCTTATGATCCCCAACATGTACAAAATCGCTGGCGAGCTCCTTCCCTGCGTATTCCACGTATCAGCTCGTTGCGTAGCTTCACACGCTCTTAACATCTTCGGTGATCACTCAGACGTATATGCTTGCCGTCAGACCGGTTTTGCTATGCTTGCTGAAACAAATCCCCAGGAAGTTATGGACCTTGGTGCAGTTGCTCACCTTGCAGCTCTCAAGGGCAGAGTTCCCTTTATCAACTTCTTTGATGGTTTCCGTACATCACACGAAATCCAGAAGATTGAAATCTGGGACTATGAAGATCTTGCAGAAATGTGCGATATGGATGCTGTTGATGCATTCCGTAAGAGAGCTCTCAATCCTGAGAGACCTGTTATGCGTGGTTCACACGAAAACGGTGATATCTTCTTCCAGCACAGAGAATCCTGCAACAAGTATTATGACGCTCTTCCTGAGATCGTTGAAGAATACATGGGCAAGGTTAATGCAAAGCTTGGTACTAACTACCAGCTCTTCAACTACTATGGTGCTCCCGATGCTGATAAGGTTATCGTAGCTATGGGTTCAATCTGTGACGTAGCTGAAGAAGTTATAGATTACCTCACCGCTAAGGGTGAGAAGGTTGGTCTTGTTAAGGTTCGTCTTTACAGACCTTTCTCAGCAGCAAAGCTTGCTGCAGCTATCCCTGCTACAGTTAAGAAGATTGCTGTTCTTGACAGAACAAAAGAGCCCGGTTCACTTGGCGAGCCTCTCTTCCTTGATGTTGTTGCTGCACTCGCTGCAGAAGGCAGACAGGATATTAAGGTTTGCGGTGGCCGTTATGGTCTTGGTTCAAAGGATACTCCTCCCGCAAGCGTATTCGCTGTATACAACGAGCTTGCTAAGGATGCTCCTAAGGCACAGTTCACAATCGGTATCAACGATGACGTAACAAACCTTTCACTCGCTGAGGAAGCTGCTCCCAATACAGCTGCTGAAGGCACAATCGAGTGCAAGTTCTGGGGTCTCGGCGGTGACGGTACAGTTGGCGCTAATAAGGACTCTATCAAGATCATCGGTGACCATACTGACAAGTACGTTCAGGCTTACTTCCAGTATGACTCAAAGAAGACCGGTGGTATCACAATCTCTCACCTTCGTTTTGGTGATGAGCCCATTAAGTCCCCCTACTACATCAACAAGGCTAACTTCGTAGCTTGCTCACAGCCCTCTTACGTTGAAAAGGGTTATAAGATGGTTAACGACGTTAAGCCCGGCGGTGTATTCCTTATCAACTGCCAGTGGGACGAAGCTGAACTTGCAACAAAGCTCAATGCTGAAACAAAGAGATACATTGCAAATAATGACATTCAGCTTTACACAGTTAACGCTATTGACATGGCTGCTGAAATCGGCCTTGGCAAGAGAACTAATACAATTCTTCAGTCCGCATTCTTCTCACTTTCTAAGGTTCTTCCCGAAGCTGAAGCTATCGGCTACATGAAGGAAAAAGCTCAGAAGTTCATGAAGAAGGGTATTGAAATCGTTCAGATGAACGAAAAGGCAATTGATGCTGGTGCTACAGCATACAAGAAGATTGAAGTTCCTGCTGATTGGGCAAATGCTGTTGATACAACTGAGGCTGTTGCTTCTGTTGGCGCTGCTGCTCTTGTTAGCCAGGTTGACTCCATCATGAAGCCCGTTGGTCTTATGAATGGTGATTCACTTCCCGTTTCTGCATTCGTTGGTTACGAAGACGGTACATTCCAGCAGGGTGCTGCTGCTTATGAGAAGCGCGGTGTTGCTGTTATGGTTCCCGAGTGGAATGCAGAGAGCTGTGCACAGTGTAACAAGTGTGCTTATGTTTGTCCTCACGCAACAATCAGACCTTATTGCCTTACTGACGAAGAAGCTGCTGCAGCACCTGCAAATGCTAAGATCGTTGATAAGAAGGCTGGTAAGGGCAAGGGTGTTTACAAGTATGCTCTTGCAGTTTCTCCCCTTGATTGTATGGGTTGTGGCGTATGTATCGGCGTATGTCCCACAAACTCACTCAAGATGGTTTCAAGAGAATCACAGGATGAGCAGCAGCCCGTATTTGATTACATGGTAGCTAACGTTTCTGTTAAGAATGAAGTTGCTGACAATACCGTTATCGGTTCTCAGTATAAGACTCCTCTTCTTGAGTTCTCAGGCTCTTGCGCAGGTTGTGCTGAAACATCTTACGCTCGTCTTATTACTCAGCTCTTCGGCGACAGAATGTACATCTCAAACGCAACAGGTTGTTCATCAATCTGGGGCGGTCCTGCAGCTACATCTCCCTACACTGTAAATAAAGAAGGTCACGGTCCTGCATGGGCTAACTCCCTCTTTGAAGATAACGCAGAGCATGGCTTTGGTATGTACCTTGGCCAGAACGCAATCCGTAACAGCCTTATTGACAGAGTTAAGTGCATCACAGAGAGCGAATGTGCTCCTGAAGACGCAAAGGCAGCTGCACAGGCTTACCTTGATACTCTTGATGACGGCGTTGCAAATGCAGAGGCTACAAAGGCTCTCGTTGCAGCTCTTGAAGGCAAAGATTGCGATAACTGCAAAGCTATCCTTGCAAACAAAGAATACCTTGCTAAGAAGTCCGTATGGATCTTCGGTGGCGACGGTTGGGCATACGATATCGGTTTCGGTGGTGTTGACCATGTTCTTGCTTCTGGCGAAAACGTAAACATCATGGTATTCGATACCGAAGTTTACTCAAACACAGGCGGTCAGGCATCAAAGGCTTCTAACATCGGTCAGGTTGCACAGTTTGCTGCAGCTGGTAAGGCTGTTGCTAAGAAGAGCCTTGCTGAAATCGCTATGAGCTATGGTTACGTTTACGTAGCACAGATCGCTATGGGCGCTGATCAGAACCAGACTATCAAGGCTCTTGCAGAAGCAGAAGCTTACAATGGTCCTTCACTTATCATCGCTTATGCACCTTGCGAAATGCACTCAATTAAGGGTGGTATGACTAACTGCCAGGCTGAAATGAAGAAGGCTGTTGACTGCGGTTACTGGAATATGTTCCGTTACAACCCCGCACTCAAGGCAGAGGGCAAGAATCCATTCACAATTGATAGCAAGCCCGCTACAACAAGCTACAGAGACTTCATCATGAACGAAGCTCGTTACTCATCACTTACACGTAAGTTCCCCGAGAGAGCAGAAGCACTCTTCACAAAGGCTGAAGCAACTTCAGTTGAAAGATATGCTCACCTCCTCAAGCTTAAGGAACTCTACGCTCCCGATGCTGAGTAATAAATAGCATAAATAATCAGCTCCCCTTCACCACGGTGAAGGGGAGTATTTTTGCATTTCAGACTAAGTTGTAAAAATATTATCACTAAATTTTACAGGTGTATTTTGTAATAACTTACAGTATAA
>JAKSQR010000059.1 GCA_024404065.1 Clostridia bacterium
TGATTTACATTTTGATTTTCGTTGCTCATGTATTCACCTCCTCATATAAATCTATGAGTAATTATTTTTTCTCAACTATGTCATAAACGCTGTACATTATTTCCTCAAGCTTCATACCACGGCTTGCCTTGAAAAGCACTGCATCCCCTTCTTTTAAGAGGGCTGATAAATCCGCAGAAAGCTGAGGCTTATCTGTAAAGCTACGTACATCCTTTACACCAAGCTCTTTAGCTCTTTCACCGCTGAGCTTTGCTCTTTCGCCATAAGTGTAAAGTATATCAATATTATTTTTTGCAGCATATTCACCTACAAGCTTGTGAGCTGTTTCACTGTAATCGCCAAGCTCAAGCATATCGCCAACTACTGCAATCTTTCTTGCAGCACTCATAGAGCCAAGCACGCTCATTGCTGCTGCCTGAGAATCAGGGCTTGCATTATAGCAATCCTCAATAAAGGTGATTCCCTGCTTTTTTACTACATTCTGACGGAAGCCTGTTGTTTTATAATCTTTAAGTGCTTCCAATGATGTAGCTTCATCTATACCGAAAAACTTACCAGCTGCTGTAGCGGCAAGAGAATTGTAGATGTTATGGCGACCTGCTATGGGCAGGCAAACCCTGACAGAGCCGCCATTGAAACTGCAGGCAAACGCAGTCTCGTCATCTGTGGAGGTAATATCCTGTGCTCTGTAAGCACAGTCTGTATTAGTCAAACCGTAATATGTAACCTTGTGGGTGCCGAAATCTGCCTTTGAAAGCATATCATCGTCACCATTTATAACCACCGGTGCATCAGGAGCCATACCCTCAAGTATTTCCATTTTTGCCTTGAGTATGCCTTCCCTTGAGCCCAGATTTTCAATATGGGAAACGCCGATATTTGAGATGATTGCAAGGTCAGGCTTAACTGCCCTTGTCATTCTGGAAATCTCACCAAATCCGCTCATTCCCATTTCTATAACTGCTGCCTCATGGCACTTATCAAGCCTGAAAAGTGTGATAGGCACGCCTATTTCGTTATTTAAGTTACCCTCATTTTTAAGGGTGTTATATTTTGCACTCATTACAGTCCAGGTCATTTCCTTGGTAGTAGTTTTACCTACCGAGCCTGTAATGCCAATAACAGGAATATTAAAAAGGCTTCTGTAATAGCCTGCAAGGTCAAGGAGTGCAAGCCTTGTATTCTCTACAATTATCTGCTTATCACCAAGTCCGCAATCTCTCTCTACAAGGACTGCTGCTGCACCATCCTCAACAGCCTTATTGACAAAGCTGTGACCGTCAAATTTTTCGCCTGATATAGCTATAAAAAGACAACCGGGGATAATCTTTCTTGAATCTGTGCAGACATTATCAAATGTGCCTTCAAGTGTTGTAACTGAGTTAACGGCCTTTGCCGCATCTTTAAATGATACAGGTATCATTATATAAACCTCATTTCAGAAGTGATGCTACTACTTCTCTTTCATCATAGTGAATTTTACCTGTAGATAAAATCTGATATGTTTCGTGACCTTTACCTGCAAGCACTACTACATCCCCTTCCTCTGCAATGGAGAGAGCCTTGCCTATTGCTTTGGTACGGTCAACCTCTACTATTATTTTAGCTGTGTGCTTTGTTGTACCCTCAAGCACATCTGCAATTATTTCATCAGGGTCCTCTGTACGGGGGTTATCTGAGGTAATAACTGCAACATCTGCAAGGGTTGCGCCTATACCACCCATAATGGGGCGCTTTGTTTTATCTCTGTCACCACCGCAACCGAATACAGCAATTATTCTGCCGTCAGTTACCTTGCGAAGTGATGTTAATACGTTTTCAAGGCCATCAGGAGTATGTGCATAGTCAATAATAACTGTGTAGGGAGTTTCGGTAGGTACTACTTCCATTCTGCCCGGAACACCTGCACACTCTGCTACTGCGTCAAGCACCTGCTTAAAATCAAGACCAAGCTCTACAAGGGCAATTATTGCACCCATCGAGTTGTAAACATTGAATAAACCAGGAACGTGGAATGATACTCTGCCTATATTATTGTTTGCAACAAGCTCATATTTAACGCCTGATGCAGTTGAACGTATATTTTTGGCGGTGTAATCACAGCTGTCATCAGTCATTGAGAATGTTACCTTACGGCAGCTTGTACCTAAAACCATATATTCAGCAGCTTCATCATCATAATTGAGAACTGCTATATCTGCATTTTCAAAAAGTCTGCGTTTTGCTTCTTTATAAGCCTCTATTGTGCCGTGGTAATCAAGATGATCCTGTGTAAGATTTGTAAACACTGCTGCATCATAATGAATGCCATCAGTTCTGTGCTGAGCAAGACCCTGTGAGGAAACCTCCATTACACAATACTCACAGCCATAAGCTACCATCTTTGAAAGAAGGGTGAAAAGCTCATTGGCTGAAGGAGTGGTGAAATTTGCAGGCATCTCAATATCACCAATCATATTTTTTACTGTGCCTATCATACCTGCTTTATGACCTGTTGCTTCAAGCACATTTTTAATTACAAAAGCAGATGTAGTTTTACCATTTGTGCCTGTAATACCAATAAATTTAAGATTTTTTTCAGGGTGAGAATAGAATGCGGCGCACATAAGAGAATAAGCGGAGCGGGAATTCTCAACTATAATCTGGTTGGGGAGACCAAGATCTTTTTCAGTTACAACTGCAACAGCACCATTTTCAAGTGCCTCTGCTGCCTTAGTGTGACCATCAAAACGGGCACCCTTGATGCATACGAATACACATCCCTCACAAATTTCAGATGTGCTTTCAGTAATCTTTGTTACATCAGCATCAGTATAATTGCCGTTAAATACAATATCGGCAAGAATTTTTGAAAGCTTCATTGGAATTCCTCCGTTCCCCATACACCATCATCAGGTGGTGTCGCCTACATTCTCATAGGATTTGAAATAAACTGTTACAACTGTACCATATTCTACAGTTTCACCAGGTGCGATGCTCTGGTCGTAAGATACAACTCCACTGCCAGAGTTACCTGATATTCTTATATTAACGCCTTCAGACTTGGCGTATCTCTTTGTTTCGTTAATGCTCAGATTACTGAAATCCGGCACTTCAACGGTAATCTTTTCTTCCTCATCATCAGTTGCGTAAATTGCTACTACGCCATCCTGAGGAATAGTCTGACCGCCTGCAGGGCTCTGACTCTTGATAACATCGCCATCACCAATAAGCTTAACGGTAAAGCCAGCCTCTTTAAGTATTTCTCTGGCTTCATCAGCATTTTTGCCGATTACACCAGGTGTGGTTGTATCAAGGTCCTCAAGCTCATCCTCTGTATACTGTCTTTCAATACCAAGATATTCAAGGCTGCTTTCCACAACCTTAGCAGCAACAGGAGCGCAAACTATTGAACCATTCATTTCACTCTGAGGCTCATCAACAATAATAAGCACAGCGATTTCGGGATTATCAGCAGGAGCAAAGCAACCGAAGGAAGCAATGTATGTACCTCTGAGCTGATATTTCTGTGTAGTACCGGTTTTACCTGCAACTCTGTAGCCTGCTACATAGCCGTTTTTACCAGTACCGCTTATACAAACGTCTTCCATCATGGAAGCTACCTCTGCAGCAGTTTCCTTTGAAATTACCTGACGTTTTACGGTAGGTACTGTCTGATTTACAACATTGCCATCAGCATCTATCTCTTTCTCAACAAGATAGGGCTGCATCAGGTTACCACCATTAGCAATACAGGATATTGCTGTAATAAGCTGAATGGGAGTTATGCTGAAGGTCTGACCGAAGGATTCAGAAGCAAGGCTTACCTTAGTAAGCTTGTCCTCTGCTACATAAATAGAGTTTGCTTCACCTGAAGCCTCAAGACCTGTTTTCTCTGCAAAGCCAAAAGCTTTGAAGTACTCTGAGAATTTCTCAGCACCAAGCTTAAGACCTACTGTTATAAAGAATGGGTTACAGGAATTCATAAGACCATGTCTTAAATCCTGAGTGCCATGACCTGCTGAAAGGTGGCAGTTAAATGTACGGTCATCTACTACCTTTGAGCCATAGCAGGAGTAAGTAAAGTCATCACCAAGTACATTCTCTTCAATTGCTGCAGCTGCAACAAAGATTTTGAAAACTGAACCAGGATGGTAGGTTTCACTTACTATATAGTTATTCCACTGCTCAAGCATAAAGAAGTTTTTAAGCATACCTGAGTGGAGATTTTTTCTTTCTTCAAAGCTTGGGGTCTGTCTGATTTCTTCAAGCTTTTCCTGATTTTCTGCATTGCCTTCGCAGTATTCATCAAGATAATCAAAATTATCGTTTTCAACTGCTCTCTCAAGCTTATTTCTGTAGTAGCTGTTTATCTCATAAGGGTTGCTCAGATCGTAGCTGCCCTTATAGCCAACGCTGTCCATTGCAAGGATTGCACCGGTTTTAACGCTCATTACTATGCCGTAAGCACCAAGACCACCACTGCTTACATATATATCTTTAAGATTCTGGTCAAGGTTATACTGAATAGTTTCATCTATTGTAAGCACAAGGCTTGTGCCATCTTTCGCATCATAAGTTTTTGTGTTGTCGGTATCTACATTTGTACCATAAGATGTAACCTTACCTGCAACACCTGAAAGGTCAGTATTGTAATATCTTTCAATACCGCTTGTACCATTACCATCAGCATCAATAAAGCCTACGATTGATGAAGCAAATTCACCCATGGGGTAGTAGCGCTTCATATCCTCATCAAAGCCCATTATAGTGCTGTATCTGTGTAACTTGCCCTTACTGTCGGTATATTTTTTGTGGTAAAGGCAATCGTCATTCTCTGCTCTGTTGCTGCCGCTCTTTCCACAGTAAATAAGCTGCTTCTGAGGAAGCTCAAGCTTATCGGCAACATATATTTTACGGTCAATTACATGGCCGTTTTCGTCTGCTTCGTTTGGAATAGTTTTTTCCAGCATTTCATCAGCGTCAAGCTCAAGTCTGTCAGCAACATCCCTGCAGACCTGATTTCTGAAGCCTTCATCGCCAAACTGCTCAGGGATAAGATAGAGCTTCCATACCTTTGCACTCTGAGCAAGCACATTGCCATTTGCATCAAGTATGGTACCTCTTATGGGAGAAATAACACTTTCTTCCCACTGTGATTTTGTGGCAAGTCGTTTATAATCCTCTGAATTTACCACCTGTATATTTACAAGACGGAAGGTTACAGCGAGGGTTGCAAGTGCAAGTAAAATTGCAACAAATCTTGTATTATGGCGAATTTCACCATAAGCCGGTTTTTTTGCATTATTTTCCTGCATTTTTATCCCCCTTTCTTCCAATCTCTACAAGCTAAAAAAAGCTGTCCCAATTTTATTGAGACAGCATGGCAGGCTTATCTTACCTGCTTATCTGCATTCTGAGCTTTACCGTTCGCAACAACTACCTTGTCGCCATCCCTGTCCTCAAAGTAGTGAATCTGATAACGCTCGGCTTTTTGCATACCTAATGTTGATACTGCATATTCCTGAATTTTATCAACTGACATTGCTGAACTAAGTGTAGCGGAAAGCCTGATATTTTCAGCCGCTGCTTCGTCCATCTGCCTCTCAAGTGAGGAAATTGTACGGGTGTTTTTTACAACAATGCTATCAACTGAGATAATTGCTGAACACACACCAATCAGCATTGCGCCACATAAAATTAAGGCTGCAACAAATTTGAAAGCATTCAGTCTGGAATTTGCAACCGGCTGTGAAGCAGGTCTTTTTCTCCTCTGAACCTTTCTTTCTTCCTGAAATTCAGGAAAATCGTACTCAGAAATCTTGGGAGCAGCTGATGAATTATTATACATACCAGGAACAAAATCAAAATCGTCCATTTTACAGCTCTCTCCTTTCTTTCTGAATTACTTTATATTTTCTCACAGACTCTCAGCCTTGCACTTCTTGCTCTGCTGTTTTCGTCTGTTTCCTTCTGATTGGGTTTGATAGCCTTAAACACCTTTGCTTTTGGTGTATTACCACAAACACAAACAGGGAAGTTTCTGGGGCAGGTACAGCCTTTTGCAAGCGGAGCCATTGCCTGCTTTACTGCTCTGTCCTCTAATGAGTGGAAGCTTATTACACAAACCCTTCCACCTGGTTTTACACAGTCAAACATATCTTCAACTGCCTGAGTGAGGCCATCCAATTCTCCGTTAACATAAATTCTGAGAGCCTGAAAGGTTCTTCTTGCAGGGTGACCCTCACGCCTTACGGCTGCGGGCACTGCCTCTGAAATTATGTCACTTAACTCAAGAGTTGTTTCAATAGGCTTAACCTGACGTGCTTTAACTATTGCTGCTGCAATAGCTGGAGCACATTTTTCTTCGCCATAATCAGAGATTATTCTGCGAAGCTCCTGCTGGGGTAAATTATTTACTGCATCTGCGGCACTTTTGCCTTCCTTACTCATTCTCATATCAAGCGGAGCATCCTTATGGAAGGAAAAGCCTCTTGCTGCGTCATCAAGCTGATGGGAGGAAACTCCCAGATCAGCAAGTATTCCATCCACCTTATCTATATTAAGGTTATATAATATTTCCTTAATATTGAAGAAATTGCCGTGGACTACTGTAACGCAACCAAATTTATCAAGGCGTTCATGTAAGACTTCAATAGCCTCAGGGTCACGGTCTATAGCAATCAACCTGCCCGTTGTAAGCCTTGATGCGATTTCACCTGAGTGACCGCCCCCGCCTGCTGTACAATCAACATACGTGCCATCCCTAGCGATGTTGAGTGCTTCGATAGACTCGTTGAACAGTACGGGAATATGATGGAAGTTGATACTATCCATAAATCAGCCTCTTGGTGAAAGATTGAACTTGGAAAGGTCGGGAACGATGGGTGTTGTAAACTGTGCATCCCATCTTTCCTGATTCCAGAGTTCGATTCTGTCTGGGTGAGCAATAATGAGGGCCTCATCCGTAAGACCCGCAAACTCGATAAAATCGGGTTTGATTGTGATACGACCTGCTTTATCAAGCACAGCCATATCTATATTATTAGAGAAAAGACGCTGTACGTAAGTCAGCTCGGCACCGGTATAGACCTTAGCTAAATTATCGTAAACCTTTAAGTAGTCTTCCTCTGAATAAACTACGATACAGTCATTTGACTGGAAATTCTTGAAGAGGTAAACCGTATTGCCATATCTGGCTCTGAATCTTGTAGGAATTGTGATTCTGTTTACCTGGTCAAATTTACGAACTTCGCTACCACCAAGGCAATTAGGCTGAGTTCCAGCTGGCATATCCGATTTCCTCCTTTCTTTGGTTTAAGGTTGCAAATTTGTGGTTATAGCTCCCATTTGCTCCCTTTTATCTCCTAACGCTATTGATTATAACACAAAAATCCCCAAATGCAAGCGTTTTTTTCAGAAATTTGAAATATTTTTTTGTTATATATAAAAGAAGCCGTCAGGCGTTGCCTTTCAGGGAGAAAAATTCAGCTGAATTCAGGTCCAGACACCGTGAAAATGAAAGATTTTCAGCTTTCAGAAAGATTTTTGAAAAATTCACTTGAAATTATCGAAACAATGTGGTAATATACCAAACTGTATGAAAGAAGGAGGTGTAATTATGCCCAATATTAAGTCAGCTAAAAAGAGAGTTATCGTTAATAAGACTAGAGCTGCAAGAAACAAGTCACGCAACACAGCACTTAAAACAGCTATCAAAAAGGCTAACGTTGCAGCTGCAGCTGGTGCACCCGAAACTGAAGCACTTGTAAAGGAAGCTATCAAGAAGGTAGACCAGGCCGCTGCTAAGGGTCTTCTCCATAAGAATAACGCTGCTCACAAGAAGGCAGCACTTGCAAAGCTTGCAAAATAATTAAAGCTGAAGCAAATTCAACTATCGGCCGTGGTTATATTTTCCTATAACCACGGCTCTTGAATATTGACAACCCTATCTGGGTTTGATATAATGCAATGCGTAAGGCGGTTTAGTCCGCACTATCATTTTCGGAGGATTCACTATGAAGACTTTTAAGAAGATCGCTAAAGTTGTAGCTATCATCGTTGCAATTGCTGCTGCAGTTGCAGGTGTTTATTACGCAGTTAAAAAGATTAAAGAGAAGAAGAACGAAGAAGCAGACAAGCCTGAAAACTATGTTTCATGCTCCTGCTGCGAAAAGCCTGAAAATCTTTAATTAAGCTATACCCGTTTAAGCGGGCATTTAACCAGGAGGAATTATGGTACTCGAAAAAATTATCGACATTATCAGCGAGCAGCTTGAACTCGACAAGTCAGTTATTAAAGAAAATTCTTCTTTCACAGATGACCTTGGCGCAGGTTCACTTGATATGATTGACCTTGCTATGAGCATCGAAGATGAATTTGACCTTGAGCTTCCCGATAACGACCTTGATAAGATCAAGACCGTTGGTGAGCTTGCTAAGTTTATCGAAGCTAACTCAAAGTAATAAGCTATTAACCGCAGTTAATTCTGCGGTTTTTATTTTTGCCCTGTGCAAATTACTTTTGACAAACTACTCCCCTTGTGATATAAAATGTTACAAAGCAAAGAAGCTGACGGAAGTGATATTATGATTCTGAAAAACGCATTGGTCTG
>JAKSQR010000006.1 GCA_024404065.1 Clostridia bacterium
GAAAGCATAAAAAATTATGTGCCTGACTGCAATCTTTATGCCGATTTACCTGTTTTTAATACTGTTGCTTTCAACAAATACGAAACGGCAATTTTGTATAAAATGCGTACTGTAACAGCTGAAGAAATTGCCCTTGCGCCTGATGTTTCAGAGGGCATTGAGAATAGAATAAAAGCTGCTGCAGAGAGTGCTGTAACCCTTGAGGAGCTTTATTCACTTGCTAAAACAAAGCGCTACACCCATGCTCGCATAAGGCGTATTGTGCTCAGCACTTTTCTTGGATTAACTGCTGAAATGGCGGCAAAGCAAGCACCCTATATACGTGTGCTTGGCTTTAATCAGAGAGGGGCAGAATTGCTCAGAGAAATCAAAAAATCAGCCACTTTACCCTTAGTTACAAAGGCTGCTGATGTGGCAGATTTAAGCCCTGAGGCTAAAGAAATGTTTGCCCTTGAGTGTAAGGCAACAGATATCTACAATCTGCTCAGCGAAACACCTTTACCAGCAGGAGAAGAGAAAAAATTTGTAGTTTTACGCAGTGATAATTAACAAAGTTTTTTGATAGCAAAAATATATTTTGTGCATAACTTACAAAAAATAAAATAAATCAAAAAGCTAAAAATTTTACTATTGACTTTTATATATAAGGCGACTATAATACCATCCTACATTATGATGGATTAGGTCGCCCTATTTTTTTGACTGTTTATAGTATTATAAATAGAGCAAATCAGGCGAAATCCTATGTGGAAATTATTGAACGGAGGATTATCAAATGCTCAATGTGAAGCCCGTTACAAGAGGAAGCAGTACACGCATGAGCTTTGGCAAAATCGATGAGGTTATGGATATGCCTAACCTTATTGAAATCCAGAAGGCATCATACGATTGGTTCTTAAAGACCGGACTCAGAGAAGCTTTCCGTGATATGGCAGATATTACGGACTATGGCGAGAGTCTTGTGCTCAGCTTTATTGACTATCGTTTTGATGACAAGCCAAAGTACACCGTACGTGAATGCAAGGAGAGAGATGTTACTTATGCCGCACCCCTCAGAGTAACTGTACGTCTTCAGAATAAGAATACAGGTACTATCAAGGAGTCCGAGGTTTATATGGGTGACTTCCCCATTATGACCGATAGCGGTACATTCGTAATCAACGGCGCAGAAAGAGTTATTGTATCACAGTTGGTTCGTTCCCCCGGCGTTTACTATGATATGACACACGACAAGACAGGTAAGGAGCTTTATGCAAGCACCATCAACCCCAACAGAGGTGCCTGGCTTGAATACGAAACTGACGTTAACGACATTTTTTATGTAAAGATCGATAAGAACAAGAAGCTTCTTATCACCACATTTATCCGTGCACTCGGTAAGTGGGCAGGTATCAGCTCAAATACCGATATCCGTGAGTTCTTCGGTAATGACGAAAAGCTTGAGGCTACTCTTGAAAAAGATGAGACCAAGAATACTGAAGAAGCACTTATGGAAATGTTCAAGAAGATGCGTCCCGGCGAGCCTGTAACACTTGAGGTTGCAGAGGAAAACGTAAAGAACCTCTTCTTTGATGAGTACAGATATGATATTTCAAGAGTAGGTCGTTACAAATACAACAAGAAGCTTGCACTTAAAAACCGTCTTCCCGGTTGTATGGTTGCACAGCCTGTTGTAAGCGAAGCTACAGGCGAAATTCTTGCTATGCCCGGTGAAGTTATCACTAAGGAGATGGCAGATGAGTTTGAGAAGCAGGGCGTTTGGAAGGTAGTTGTAAACTGCGAAGACGGCTCTGAGCTCAACGTTATTTCAAACAGAATGGTTGAGCCTATGGTACTTCTTCCTGACTCAATCACTGCTGAAGAGCTTGATTTAATCGCAATCAACGAAAAGGTTAGATACGAAGTTATCACCGAAATCATTGAGAAGTGCGGCGACGACAAGGAGGCTCTCCTTGCTGAGCTTAAAGCACGTTGCGACGAGCTTATTCCCAAAACAATTATTGTTGACGATATCTTTGCTTCCATCAACTATGTAAACTGCCTTACAAAGCGTGTTGGTAACATTGATGATATCGACCATCTTGGTAACAGAAGAATCCGCTCAGTTGGTGAGCTTCTTCAGAACCAGTTCAAAATCGGCCTTTCCAGAATGGAGAGAGTTGTAAGAGAGAGAATGGCTATCCAGGCACAGGAAGAGGATGAAAAGGTTACTCCACAGACCCTCATCAACATCCGCCCTGTAACCACAGCTATCCGTGAGTTCTTTGGTTCATCACCCCTTTCACAGTTCATGGATCAGAACAACCCTCTTGCAGAGCTTACACATAAGAGACGTATTTCTGCCCTCGGTCCTGGCGGTCTTTCAAGAGACAGAGCAGGTTTCGAAGTTCGTGACGTTCACTACACTCACTACGGCAGAATGTGTCCTATCGAAACTCCTGAAGGTCCCAACATCGGCCTTATTTCCTACCTTGCATCCTTCGCAAGAATCAATAAGTATGGCTTTATTGAGGCTCCTTACAGAAGAATTGATAAAGAAACAGGCATTGTACTTGATGAAGTTGAGTACATGACCGCTGATACAGAAGACGAATTTGTAGTAGCACAGGCTAATGAGCCCCTTGATGCTGAAGGCAGATTTGTAAATAAGAGAATTGCTGCAAGATACAGAGATACATTCCTTGAGTGTGAGCCCTCAAAGGCTGACTACATGGACGTTTCACCTAAGATGGTTGTATCTGTTGCAACTGCTATGATTCCTTTCCTTGAGAACGACGATGCTAACCGTGCTCTCATGGGTTCAAACATGCAGAAGCAGGCAGTTCCCCTTCTTAAGACCGACGCTCCTATCGTTGGTACAGGTATGGAATATAAAGCAGCTGTTGACTCAGGTGTTTGTGTTCTTGCAAAGAAGGGCGGTGTTGTAACCAAGGTTTCAGCTGATATGGTTGAGATTATGGAAGATGGCGGCAACATCGAAAAGTATGAAATTATTAAGTTCATGCGTTCCAACCAGGCTTGTTGTAACAACCAGAGACCTATCGTTGCTGTAGGTCAGAGAGTAGAGGCTGGTCAGGTTATTGCTGATGGTCCTGCTACAGACCAGGGCGAGGTTGCTCTTGGTAAGAATGCCCTCATCGGCTTCATGACCTGGGAAGGCTACAACTACGAGGACGCTGTTCTTATTAACGAAAAGCTTGTTCGTGATGATGTTTACACATCAATTCACATTGAAGAGTACGAGACCGAAGCAAGAGATACCAAGCTTGGTCCCGAAGATATTACAAGAGATATTCCCAACACAGGTGAAGATGCTCTTGCAAACCTTGATGAAAACGGTATTATCCGCATTGGTGCTGAGGTTCACTCAGGTGATATCCTTGTAGGTAAGGTAACACCTAAGGGCGAAACCGAAATGACTCCCGAAGAAAGACTTCTTCACGCTATTTTTGGTGAGAAGGCTAAGGAAGTTAGAGACACCTCACTCAAGGTTCCTCACGGCGAATACGGCGTTGTTGTAAACGTTGAAGTATTTACTAAAGAAAACAGCGACGAGCTTGCACCTGGTGTAAATAAGGTTGTTCGTTGCTACATCGCTCAGAAGCGTAAGCTTTCTGTAGGCGACAAGATGGCTGGCCGTCATGGTAACAAGGGCGTTGTTTCAAGAATTCTTCCTCAGGAAGATATGCCCTTCCTTCCCGATGGTACTCCTCTTGATATCGTACTTAACCCTCTTGGCGTTCCTTCCCGAATGAACATCGGTCAGGTACTTGAGGTTCACCTTGGTCTTGCTGCAAGAAAGCTTGGCTACAAGGTTATGACCCCTGTATTTGATGGTGCTCACGAAGATGACATCAGAGCTGCTTTTGAAGAAGCAAATCAGAAGATGATTGCTGAAGCTAAGGCAACTGCAGAGGAAAAGGGCGAAGAGCTTGATGAAGCAAAGCTTAACCGTAACCTTATTGACCCAAGCGGTAAGACCATCCTTTATGATGGACGTACCGGCAGAAAGTTTGATAACCCTGTTACAGTAGGCGTTATGTATTACCTTAAGCTCCATCACCTTGTTGATGATAAGATCCACGCCCGTTCAACAGGTCCTTACTCACTTGTTACACAGCAGCCTCTGGGTGGTAAAGCTCAGTTCGGTGGCCAGCGTTTCGGTGAAATGGAAGTTTGGGCCCTTGAAGCATACGGCGCAGCATACACCCTTCAGGAGATTCTTACAGTTAAGTCCGATGATACCGTGGGCAGAGTTGATACCTACGAAGCAATCGTTAAGGGCAACAACATTCCCACACCCGGCACACCTGAAGCATTCAAGGTTCTTGTTAAGGAACTTCAGTCCCTTGCTCTTGATGTTAAGGTACTTGACAAAGACGGCGAAGAAATTGACCTTCGTGCTTCCTTCGATAACGACTTAGGTGTTGTAAGCGAAGAGAACAAAGAGGTATTCAAGGCTGTTAACGATGCCGGCTCAAGCGAAGGCTTTGATATTGATGAGGACAGCAAAGAGTTTGACATCAATATAGAATCATCTGACGAAGATGACGGCTTTGAAATGGGTGCTTTTGAAGAGAGCATCATGGATGAAGGCGACTTCGGCATGGACTTCGGCTTCGGCGAATCAGAAGATGACTACAACTAATCTCCGATACGGAAATAATAATACGGAAGGGGCATCGTTTAATGGAAAACGTTGAACGCAACGCAAATCTTACATTTGAATCCATAAAAATCGGTCTTGCTTCCCCTGAGACTATCAGAGAGTGGTCTTATGGCGAAGTTAAAAAGCCCGAAACTATAAACTACAGAACCCTTAAGCCTGAAAAGGAAGGTCTTTTCTGCGAAAAGATCTTTGGACCTACCAAGGACTGGGAATGTCACTGCGGTAAGTATAAAAAGGTAAGATATAAGGGTAAAGTTTGTGAACGCTGTGGTGTTGAAATCACAAGAGCAAAGGTTCGTCGTGAAAGAATGGGCCATATTGAGCTTGCTACACCCGTTTCACACATCTGGTATTTCAAGGGTATCCCCTCAAGAATGAGCATTATCCTTGATATATCTCCTAAAGATCTTGAAAGAGTTCTTTATTTCGCAAAGCATATCGTAATTGATCCCGGTGATACACCTCTTGAAAAGTGCCAGACACTTGAAGAGAAGGATTACGATGAGTATCGCCTCAGATATGAAGATGACTTCAAAGCAGGCATGGGTGCAGAGGCTGTTAAAGAGCTTCTTGCAGATATTGACCTTGACGCTCTTTCACAGGAGCTCAAGGAAGAGCTTGAAACTGCTACCTCACAGAAGAGACTTAAGCTCCTCAAGAGACTTGAAGTTGTTGAATCCTTCAGACTTTCAGGCAACAGACCTGAATGGATGATTATGGATGTTATCCCTGTTATTCCTCCCGAGCTCAGACCTATGGTTCAGCTCGAAGGCGGCAGATTTGCAACATCCGACCTTAATGACCTTTACAGACGTGTTATCAACAGAAACAACCGTCTTGCAAAGCTTATAGAGCTTGGCTCACCTGATATCATTATCAGAAACGAAAAGAGAATGCTTCAGGAAGCAGTTGACGCACTTATCGACAACGGCAGAAGAGGCAGACCTGTTACTGGTCCCAGCAACAGAGCTCTCAAGTCACTTTCTGATATGCTTAAAGGTAAGCAGGGCCGTTTCAGACAGAACCTTCTTGGTAAGCGTGTTGACTACTCAGGCCGTTCAGTTATCGTTGTTGGTCCTGAACTCAAGCTTTACCAGTGCGGTCTTCCTAAGGAAATGGCACTTGA
The DNA here is from genome assembly GCA_024404065.1 of Clostridia bacterium. Lineage (GTDB taxonomy): Bacteria > Bacillota > Clostridia > Oscillospirales > Acutalibacteraceae > CAG-177. The sequence goes on from JAKSQR010000006.1 coordinate 5,796, forward strand.
GCTCTTCAAGCCCTTCATTATGAAGAGACTTGTTGAAACTGATGCAGCTGCTAACGTTAAGCAGGCACGTAAGATGGTTGACCGTGCTAACCCCGCTGTTTGGGATGCACTTGAAATCGTTATCAAAGACCATCCTGTAATGCTTAACCGTGCTCCTACACTTCACAGACTTGGTATTCAGGCATTTGAGCCCGTACTTGTTGAAGGCAGAGCAATTAAGCTTCATCCCCTTGTATGTACAGCTTTCAACGCTGACTTCGATGGTGACCAGATGGCTGTTCACGTTCCTCTTTCAGCAGAGGCACAGGCAGAGGCAAGATTCCTTATGCTTGCAGCTAACAACCTTCTCAAGCCTTCAGATGGTAAGCCTGTTACTGTTCCTACACAGGATATGATTCTTGGTTCTTATTACCTTACTATGGTTAATGATAATAACCCCGAGAATTCAGACTATAATCCCGAAAACCCCTGCGAGCCTGGTGCTCCTCTTGAGGTTAAGGATGAAAACGGCAATGTACATCTTGTTTATAAGACCTTCGGCTCAGTTGAAGAGGCTACTATGGCTTACGAAGAGGGCGACATCGGTCTTCATGTACATATCAGAATCCGTATGACAAAAGAGTTTAACGGCAAGCCCATTACTCAGCTTGTTTGCACAACTCTTGGTAAGCTTATCTTCAATACTCCTATTCCTCAGGATTTAGGCTTTATTGACAGAACTGATCCTGCTAACATCTTCACTCCCGAAATTGATGAGCTTGTTGGTAAGAAGATGCTCGGTAAGCTTATTGACCGTTGTATTAAGGTACACGGCACAGCTAAATCAGCTCAGGTTCTTGATGATATCAAGGCTCAGGGCTACAAATATTCAACCTTCAGCGGTCTTACCGTTGCTGTTTGCGATGCTTCAATTCCCCCAACAAAGTGGGCAATCCTTGAAGAAGCAGACGAAAAGGTTACAAGCATCAAGAAGAATTACGACAGAGGCTTCATTACTGAGGAAGTTCGTTCCAAGGAAGTTATCAGCGCATGGGAAGAAGCAACAAAGTGCGTTGAGGCTGAGCTTATTGCAAACTTCAATAAATTCAACCCCATCAACATCATGCTTGACTCTGGTGCCCGTGGTAACAACTCACAGCTTCGTCAGCTTGCAGGTATGCGTGGTCTTATTGCCAACACTGCAGGTAAAGTTATTGAAATCCCCATCAGAGCTAACTACCGTGAAGGTCTTAACATCTTGGAATACTTCATTTCAGCTCGTGGTGCTCGTAAAGGTCTTGCAGATACAGCTCTTCGTACAGCTGACTCTGGTTACCTTACCCGTCGTCTTGTTGACGTTTCACAGGATGTTATCATCCGTGAGGAAGATTGCTGCGCTAAGGCAGATACAGCAAATATGACCGATGCTGAAAAGCAGTTATTCGTAACTGACCACAGCATTGAGGTTTATGATATTTATGATGACGATAAGAAGAAGGATTCCAGAAAGATCGTTACTCTTGAAGAGAGACTTTCAGGCAGATATCTTATCGAAAACTACTATGATCCCGAATCCGGCGAGCTTCTTGCAAGCAAGGATGAGATGATGACTGACGATGTAGCAAAGAAGGTTGCAAAGGCAGTTCAGAAGGAACACGACAGAAAAGTTGCTGCAGGCGAAATTGCTGAAACAGAAAAGGCAAAGATCAGAATCCGTTCTCTTCTTTCCTGTAAGTCACAGCATGGCGTATGTATCAAGTGCTATGGTAAAAACCTTGCAACAGGTAAGCCTGTTACAGTAGGTGAGGCAGTTGGTATTATCGCAGCTCAGTCCATCGGTGAACCTGGTACACAGCTTACCATGAGAACATTCCATACCGGTGGTGCAGCCGACCAGTCAGATATTACATCCGGTCTTCCCAGAGTTGAAGAACTCTTCGAAGCACGTAAACCTAAGGTTAACGCTATCATGTCTGAAATCGATGGTGTTGCCGAATTCAGAAAGATTAAGAATGCCGACCACGTAGTAGTAGTTGCTGATGACGGCAGCGAAAAGGCTTACCTCATTCCCTACGGCTTTAAGAAGAAGGTTGCAGAGGGTGACGTAATCAAGAAGGGTGATCAGCTTACTGAAGGTGCACAGAATCCTCACGATATTCTTGCTATCCTCGGTGTTGAAGCCGTTCACGACTACCTTATCGGCGAGGTTCAGAGAGCTTACCGTCTTCAGGGCGTTGATATCAACGATAAGCATATCGAGGTTATCGTTCGTCAGATGATGAGAGAGGTTAAGATCACTGAATCAGGCGATTCAAGATTCCTTCCTGACTCAATTGTTGAGAAGCAGGATCTTGTTGCTGAAAACGAGCGTATTAAAGCAGAAGCAGAAGCAGCTGGCAAAGAGCCCAGATATGCTGAAGCAGGTCCTACTCTTATGGGTATCACCAAGGCTTCACTTGCTACTGATTCATTCCTTTCAGCTGCATCATTCCAGGAAACAACCAAGGTTCTTACAGAGGCAGCTATCAAGGGTAAGGTTGACCACCTTATCGGTCTTAAGGAAAACGTTATCATCGGTAAACTTCTTCCCTCAGGTACAGGTATGAAGTGTTACAGCGATGTTGAAGTTTATCCCACAGGAAAAACTGTTGATTTTAACGAAAATATCGACTAATCCTTGTGAAAAGTGTTGACAAACATATTTTGATTATGGTAAAATATCAATCCGTGAGTATGGGTTTCACCGAAAGGTGAGACCCTGCCATAGATATATTTTAAGAAAGGAGAGAATTATGCCTACCTTTAATCAGCTTGTACGTAACGGCAGACAGACACTCGAAAAGAAGCCTAAGGCTCCCGCACTTTTAAAGGGTCTCAACTCTAAGAAGAACGTTCTTACAGATCAGAGCTCACCCCAGAAGCGTGGCGTTTGCACCGCTGTTAAGACTGCAACTCCCAAAAAGCCTAACTCAGCACTTCGTAAAATTGCCAGAGTTCGTCTTACAAATGGTATTGAAGTTTCAGCTTACATCCCCGGTGTTGGTCACAACCTTCAGGAACACTCAGTTGTTCTTATTCGTGGCGGCCGTGTAAAGGATCTTCCCGGTGTACGTTACCACATTATCCGCGGTACACTTGATACTCAGGGCGTTAACGGCAGAATGCAGGCCCGTTCAAAGTACGGTGCAAAGCGTCCTAAGGTTAAGAAATAATTAACCGCAACCATTTAGATGAGACAAATCATTTTGCAGGCTGAATGAAATTCAACCAATGCAATGTTATATATATAATGTATATGTATGCCTTGCGTTGGCGCCACGGGATTTGTCACTCGAGTACCTATGATATCATTACTATGAAGGAGGGAAGCGCGATGCCAAGAAGAGGCAACATAGCAAAACGTGAAGTTTTGCCAGATCCGCTTTACAATTCAACTCTTGTTACCCGTCTTATAAACAACATTATGCTTGACGGTAAGAAGGGCGTAGCTCAGAAGATCGTTTACGAAGCTTTTGAGATTATCAAAGAAAAGACCGGCAAGGAACCCCTTGAGGTTTTCGAAGAGGCTATGGAGAACGTTATGCCCGTTCTTGAAGTAAAAGCCCGCCGTGTTGGTGGTGCAACTTACCAGGTTCCTATGGAAGTTCGCCCCGCAAGAAGACAGACACTTGGTCTTCGTTGGATTACAACATATTCCAGAGCTCGTTCAGAAAGAACTCAGAAAGAGCGTCTTGCTAACGAAATTATGGATGCTGCTAACCAGACAGGTGCTGCATTTAAGAAGCGTGAAGATACACACAAGATGGCAGAGTCCAACAAGGCTTTTGCACATTTCAGATGGTAATTCACCCTTATTTAGCTTATTCATTTTACACTATATTATTTTGACAGAAATCGGAGGTCACTATGCCAAGACAGGTTTCACTTGAAATGACAAGAAACATTGGTATTATGGCGCATATTGATGCGGGTAAGACCACAACAACTGAGCGTATCCTGTACTACACAGGCAAAACTCATAAGATTGGTGAGACTCACGATGGTGCTGCAACCATGGACTTCATGGAGCAGGAGCAGGAAAGAGGTATTACAATTACTTCAGCTGCTACTACATGTTTTTGGAAGGACCACCGTGTAAACATCATCGATACCCCGGGTCACGTTGACTTCACAGTTGAAGTTGAGCGTTCACTCAGAGTTCTTGATGGCTCTGTTACAGTTCTTTGCGCAAAGGGCGGCGTTGAGCCCCAGAGCGAAACTGTTTGGAGACAGGCAGATAAGTATAAGGTTCCCAGAATGGTTTATGTTAATAAGATGGACATTATGGGTGCTGACTTCTACAACGTACTTCGTATGATGAAGGAAAGACTTAAATGTAATGCTGTTCCCATCCAGCTTCCTATCGGCGCTGAGAGCGACTTTATAGGTATCATCGACCTTGTAACTATGAAGGCTCATATTTATAAGGATGACCTTGGTAAGGTTGTAGATGTAGTTGAAATTCCTGATGATATGAAGGAAATTGCTCAGAAGTATCATGATGAGCTTATTGAGCACGTTGCTGAGCAGGATGAAGAGCTCATGGAAAAATTCTTCGAAGGCGAAGAGCTTACCATTGACGAAATCAAGACCTGCATCAGAAAGTCTACAATCGCTAACGAAATGGTACCTGTATGCTGCGGTACATCATACCGTAACAAGGGTGTACAGCTTCTCCTTGATGCTGTTGTTGACTTTATGCCATCACCCCTTGACGTTCCTGCTATCACCGGTGTTAATCCTAAGACCGATGAAGAGGAAGTAAGACATTCATCAGATGAAGAGCCTTTCTCAGCTCTTGCATTTAAGATTACAACAGACCAGTTTGTTGGTAAGCTCTGCTTCTTCAGAGTTTACTCAGGTATTGTTGAAACAGGCAGCAGCGTTTACAACTCAACAAAGGGTGTAAACGAAAGAATGGGTCGTATCCTTCAGATGCACGCAAACCACAGAGAAGATATTGACTGCTGCTATGCTGGTGATATCGCTGCTTGTGTAGGCGTTAAGCAGACTACAACAGGTGATACACTTTGCGATGCTAAGCATCCTGTAATTCTTGAATCAATGGAATTCCCCGAGCCCGTTATCAGAGTTGCTATCGAACCCAAGACCAAAGCTGGTCAGGAAAAGATGGGCATTGCTCTCCAGAAGCTTGCAGAGGAAGACCCCACATTCAAGTGCTATACTGACGAAGAAACCGGCCAGACAATTATTGCTGGTATGGGCGAGCTTCACCTTGAAATCATCGTAGACAGAATGCTCCGTGAATTCCATGTTGAAGCAAACGTTGGTCAGCCTCAGGTTGCATACCGTGAAACCATTACTAAGGCAGCTGATTCAGATACTAAGTATTCACGTCAGTCTGGTGGTAAAGGTCAGTACGGTCACGTTAAGATTACAATCGAGCCCAATCCTGAAAAGGGTTATGAATTCGTTAACAACATCGTTGGTGGTGCTATTCCTAAGGAATACTTCAACGCTATCGAAGCTGGTATCAAGGGCGCAATGCTCTCAGGTACACTTGCAGGCTACAACGTTGTTGACGTTAAGGTAACTCTTAATGATGGTTCTTACCACGAAGTTGACTCTTCAGAAATGGCCTTCAAGATTGCCGCATCAATGGCATTCAAGGATGCTATGAAGAAGGCAGCTCCCGTACTTATGGAGCCCATCATGAAAACTTCCATCATTGTTCCCGAGGAATATATCGGCGACGTTATGGGTGACGTTAACTCCCGTCGTGGTCTTATTCAGGGTCAGGAAGCAAGAACAGGTGCAACTCAGATTGATGCACACATTCCTCTCTCAAACATGTTTGGTTACGCTACAGCTCTTCGTTCAAGAACTCAGGGCCGTGGTCAGTATGCTATGGAGCCCAGCCATTATGCTGAAGTTCCCAGAAACATTGCAGAGAAGATTACAAGTGGCAAAGAATAATCTTTACTAAATTTATTAAAAAGGCTTGAAATTTATAGCTTTTATTGTTAAAATGTATTCATGCGTGTGCATGAAAAAATTCGTAAAATATTGAATGGAGGAAAATCTCTATGGCAAAAGAAAAATTTAACCGTAGTAAGCCCCATGTAAACATTGGTACTATCGGTCACGTTGACCATGGTAAGACAACTCTTACTGCAGCTATCACAAAGACCCTCGCTATGAAGGGCGGCGCAGACTTCATTGACTACGCTAACATCGATAAGGCTCCCGAAGAGAGAGAACGTGGTATTACAATTAACACAGCTCACGTTGAGTATGAAACTGACGCTCGTCACTATGCTCACGTTGACTGCCCCGGCCACGCTGACTATATTAAGAACATGATCACTGGTGCTGCTCAGATGGACGGTTCAATCCTTGTTATCGCTTCAACTGATGGCCCCATGGCTCAGACTAAGGAACATCTTCTTCTTGCTCGTCAGGTTGGCGTTCCCAAGATCATCGTTTTCATGAACAAAGTTGACCAGGTTGACGACCCCGAACTTCTCGAGCTCGTTGAAATGGAAATCAGAGAAACACTCGCTGAGTATGGTTTCGATGAAGAAGCTCCCATCATCAAGGGTTCAGCTCTTAAGGCTCTTGAATATGACGGTGGCGACGTAAACGCTCCTGAGCTTGCTCCTATCTGGGAACTCATGGATGCTGTTGACAGCTACATTCCTACTCCTGACCGTATGGCAGACCTTCCCTTCCTTATGCCCGTTGAAGACGTATTCACAATCACTGGTCGTGGTACTGTTGCTACTGGTAGAGTTGAAAGAGGTCAGCTCAAGACTGGTGAAGAAATCGAAATCATCGGTCTCACAGAGGAAAGAAGAAAGACAGTTGTTACTGGTATCGAAATGTTCAGAAAGATCCTTGACTACGCTGAGGCAGGCGATAACATCGGTGCTCTCCTTCGTGGTGTTCAGAGATCTGAAATTGAAAGAGGCCAGGTTCTTGCTAAGACTGGTTCAATCAACCCCCACACAAAGTTCGTAGGCCAGGTTTACGTTCTTACTAAGGAAGAAGGCGGCCGTCATACACCTTTCTTCAACAACTATCGTCCTCAGTTCTACTTCAGAACAACTGACGTTACAGGCGTTATCTCTCTTCCCGAAGGCACTGAAATGTGCATGCCCGGCGATAACGTTGACATGAACGTTGAACTCATCACTCCTATCGCTATTGAAAAGGGTCTTCGTTTTGCTATCCGTGAAGGCGGCAGAACTGTTGGTTCAGGCGTTGTTATCGAGATCAACGAATAATTAAAGCATAATTCTTCCGTAAGGAAGTGCTTAAAGGCTCCTCTTGGTTTCAAGAGGAGCCGATTTTTATATAAAAAATATCCCTGAGATTATCTCTCAGGGATTTATTGTTATTTTACCTTTGCGTTATAGAATCTTGCTATATCGGCATATACGCTTGCCTTATCAAGCTCGTTTATTACCTCGTGCTTCATACCGGGGTAGGTAGTTGCACTTACGTGAATATAGCCTGCTTTATTCAGGAATTTAATTGTTTTTGCAAGGCCGTAATTACCGCCTCTGAATCTGTCTTTTTCACCATTTGCAGTGTAAATACACAGCTCTTTATTCTGGCACTTATAATCCTTTATTTTTCTTATATGCGCAGTTGAGTTTGCTATCTCACGTATTGCAGAGGTAGTGTATTTACAGCCCTGTACAAGGGGGTCCTTGCGATACTCAATAAGGGTATAGGGGTTGCCGCATACCCATGTATCTGAGCCTGTGTTAATCATTTTGCATATTAAGCCTTTAGTAGAGTTTTCACCATAAAGCTTTACTGCAATATTACAGAAGGCTGTGCCTGCCTTAGCAAGTGAAATGGGAAATACAGTGCCTGTAAGCACAAGCTTTTCAACCTCAGCATCGTGCTGCTGAATATACATACGGGCTAAAAGAGAGCCGAAGGAATGACCGAATAAATAAAGAGGAGCATCGGGATGAAGTGACCTTACATATTTTGTAATTTCGTATTGGTCCTCAACTATCTGCTCACAGCTGTCAAAGTGACCTAAAAAATATTTGCTGTCTACTGATTTGCCGTGACCTCTGTTGTCACTTGCTATAACACAGTATCCGAGATTATTCAGAAACTCGCAGAAATTATCATATCTGCCTTTATGCTCTGTTGCACCGTGAATTACCTGAATAATTGCCTTAGGTTCATCACATTCATATAAAGCGCAGGAAAGCTCAAGACCGTCATTTGCTTTTACAGTTAATTCTTTCATGGAAATACCTCCCCAAAAAAGTTCAGCATTATTTTATCACAATAATCAAATCAAGTAAAGTATAAAAGAAAGGAGCCCGTAAGGACTCCTTAATTTATTATTTCTTTTCTTCTGTCTTAGCTGCTTTCTTTGATGCCTTGGCATTTTCCTTTGCCTTTTTATCCTCGCTCTTTTTAGCAGCCTTTGCTTCCTTAGCCTTCTGATTTTCAGCCTTTTTGGTTTCTTTAGCTTCCTTCTTGGCAGCCTTTTTCTGCATTTTTAATTCCTTGCGGGCTGTCTTTGCAGAGCTTCTCTTAATCTTCTGGCTGGAGGTTTTTTCAAACTCTTCATCTCTGATTTCTACTCTTGAAACCTGCTTGTAGTTAGGCAGGTCAGAGCAAGCCTGACGGATATTTTTAAGTACTTCCTCATCAGTTTTATCTTCGCTGAGGAATACCTCTGCAACAAGGCTGTCTTCTTCGCCAAATTCGTTTATATCACCGTTTACAACAACTTCGCTGATGTAATCAATGCCCTGAATGTAGCTTTCAATTTCCTCAGGATAAATGTTCTTACCATTATTGAGAACAATAATATTTTTCTTACGTCCGCTGATTACAATCTGACCCTTTTCATTAAGGAAACCGTAGTCACCTGTTTTGAACCAGCCATCTTTAAGCACCTTTTCAGTTTCATCAGGGTTATTGTAGTAACCCATCATAACAACATCGCCCTTACAGCAGATTTCACCAATACCCTCATCATTAGGCTTATTGATTTTAACCTCAAGGCAGGGGAGAGGATATCCAACAGTATTGCTGTCAATATCGTGCTCTGCAGAGTTTACACTTACAAGGGGTGAGCATTCTGTAATGCCGTAACCATTTAAGAATGTAATGCCGATATTGTTAAAGAAATCACCAATTTCAGGGCGAAGAGGAGCGCCACCGCAGATGATAAGCTTAAGGTTACCACCAAGCATATCGTGTATAGGCTTAAATGCCTGCGCTCTTATATCTACACCCTTTGCAAGCATTGCTTTTGCCTGCTCAATGCCTGCAAGCAGCTCAGGTAATTTGCCCTGCTGCTCAAAGCCCTTTATAATTCTGCCATACATAATCTGTGCAAGGGCAGGTACAACAAAAATATAGTCAGGCTTATAGGTCTGCATATTCTTGATAATTTTAAGCATATTATCATTTATGCAAAGAGTTGCATGGCTGTGGAATGCTGCAAAAATACCTGTAACAGCCTCATAAGTGTGGTGCCAGGGAAGTACTGAAAGGCAGCACTCGCCAACGGTAACAACCTGAAGACCATAGTAAACATCACTTATAAGGTTCTTTTCTGAGAGCATAACACCCTTTGCAACACCTGTAGTGCCTGATGTATATACAATCATTTTAAGTGCTTCTATGTTATCCTCGTGCTGAAGGAAAGCTGAAGCAGACATCTGTGAGCCCTTTTCAAGAGCCTTATCAAATGAGAGGAATATACCGTCATCCTCTTCTCTTTCAAAGCAGATTACTGCCTTAATCTCAGGAAGCTCGTCAATATGATTCTTAATGATTTCTTCGTGCTTTGCAGAGCAGAAAATTGCACTTGCCTTACAGTCATTAAGCAGAAATACAACATCGTTTTCGGGCAGCTCCTTATCAAGAGGAACGTGTACGCCGCTTGAGCGAAGCATAGTGAAATAAGTAAGTATATACTTAAAGCTGTTAGGGCCAATACAAGCTACCTTTTTATCATCAAGCTGAAGGCTGTTTAAGAAGGCACCGAGTGAGCCAATCATTGTAGTAAACTGGCTGAAGGTAACCTCTTTAATATCTTCACCGTCTTTATATTTATAGGCAATTTTGTCGCCCGCTTCATAGTTTGCAAGCTCAATCATTTCTCTGACTGATGAAATCTTTTCAACGTTTGTTTTGTAAATGCTATTGTTCATTTTTGTTTATCTCTTTTCTCTTTTCTCTCTCAGTGTTACATATTTTTATAAATGTCACACATTATGGCATATTATATTATAAATAGACATAAGGGTCAATTAGACAAATGTAGAAAATGTACAAAAACGGGAAAATATTATAAACATTATGCACAAATTTCAAATTATAATAAATCTTGTACATTAAAATATATTGTGATATTATATAAAATAGAGAAATTTGTGAATGGAGGATTTATTATGTATAAGTTTACCCCAAGTCTTGTTTATAAAATCAATGGTCAGCAGATAAGCTCCAATAAGTTTGAAACAACAGATTACACTATTAAAGCAGAGATTACTGATGGTGCAATCAAGTGTGTGCTTGTACCTAATAAAGAGATGGAGCTTGTACGCTTTACTCTTGCTACCACAAGAGAAATGGGCGATAAGGAAGCCTTTTTTGCAAACGGTTTCCAAAGCTGGAGCACATCACCTGAGGTGTATAAGAATACAAAGCAGACAAGCATAAACCCACTTGCCAATATCAGCAAATTTACATACCACCTTGCCACTATGAGCGGTGACTATCAGATTTTTGATGACTATGGCAAAGAGGGCTGCAATCACTCATTCACCTACACATATTTCAGAAATGGTGACGAGCTTGAGCTTCTCGGCTCAATGAGTGAGAGAGTAGGATACACCATTTTTGCAGTTGATTCAAACAACAACAGCTTTAAGATTATCAAGGATGTTGAAGGTCTTGCAGTTAAGGGCGAAACCGAGCTTCTTAATGTGGTAAGAATTACCGGTGAGTATGACGAGGTATTTGATAAATACTTTGGCTCTATGAATTTAAGAAAGCCAAAGGCAAACCATCTTTCAGGCTACACAAGCTGGTATAACTACTTCCAGAAAATTGATGAAAATATTATTATCCGTGACCTTAACGGCCTTGATAAGGTTAAGGAAAGCGTAAACATTTTCCAGATTGATGATGGCTATGAAACCTTTGTTGGTGACTGGCTTACAGTAGACAGCAAAAAATTCCCAAGAGGAATGAAATATATTGCCGAGCAGGTACATAACAAGGGCTACCTTGCAGGTATATGGATTGCCCCATTCTCTGCACAGCGCACATCTGTAGTTGCAAAGGAGCATCCCGATTGGCTGATTAAAAATCCCGATGGCAAGCCTCAGTGGGGCGTATTTGCATGGGGCGGCGCCTACACACTTGATATGTATAACCCTGGTGCAAGGGCTTATATCAAAAATTTCTTTGATGTAATTCTCCGTGATTGGGGCTACGATATGGTTAAGCTGGATTTCCTCTACTCACAGGCTATTACTCCACGTAATGGTAAATCAAGAGGCATGATTATGTGTGAGGCTCTTGATTTCCTTCGTGAGTGTGTTGGTGAGGATAAGCTTTTCCTTGGCTGTGGTGTTCCTCTTGGTCCATCATTCGGCGTAGTTGACGCCTGCAGAGTTGGCTGCGATGTAGACTTAATCTACAACGGCAAATTCTACAATAAGCTTGGCGTAAACCGTGAGGTTCCCTCAGCACAGAATTCAATTAACAATGCAATGTTCCGCCGTCATCTTAATGGCAGAGTATTCTGCAACGACCCCGACGTATTTTTCCTTCGTTACAATAACCTTACATTTACTCAGGAGCAGAAGAGATTGCTTGGTACTGTAAACCACATGTTTGGTGACGTTCTCTTTGTATCAGATAACGCAGGCGACTATGGTGCAAGTGAAAACGAAATGGTTAAGCAGTTCTTTGCGCCCTGCAGCTATAAAATCAAGTCTGCTTATATGACAGAGCCCGGCTCAGGTATTTACGAAATAAAATACGAGGATGAGGGCACAGAAAAGACATTCAAATTTGAAATGGCTACAGGCAAAATTCTTTAATTCAGGTAATATTTATGAGAGTTGTAATTAAAATTGGCACATCTACCCTTACCCACGCTACAGGTAAGCTTAATATAAGAAGGGTGGAAAAGCTGTGCAGAGTTATAAGTGACCTTAAAAATGCAGGTAACGAGATTATACTTGTTTCATCAGGTGCTATCGGTATGGGCGTAGGCAAGCTTATGCTCAGCGAAAAGCCTACCGATATGCCTACAAAGCAGGCATGCGCTGCACTTGGTCAGTGTGAGCTTATGTATGTGTATGATAACGAGTTTTCAAAGTATAATCACAATATTGCACAGATTCTTATTACTGCTGCAGATGTTGAAAACGAAGAGAATCATTCAAACTTCAGAAATACTCTTTTTAAGCTTATTGAGTTTGGTGTGCTTCCCGTTATAAATGAGAATGATACAATCAGCACCGCTGAAATTTCTATTGGTGATAACGACACCTTAGGTGCTATTGTTGCCACATCATTAGAGGCAGATTTACTTATTCTCCTCTCTGATATAGATGGTCTTTATGATAAAAATCCATCAGAGCCTGATGCAAAGCTTATCCCTGAGGTTTATGAAATCACCACAGAGATTGAAAAAATGGGTGGCGGCAAAGGCTCAACCCTTGGCACAGGTGGTATGGCTACCAAGATACATGCCGCACAGATTGCCACAGCAAAGGGTATAGATATGGTTATTGCAAATGGCAGTGACCCCGACCTTCTTTATGGCATATTTGAAGGTGAAAAAATTGGTACAAGATTCTACGGCAGGAAGTGATTTAATTGACAACTGCAGAGATTTTTGAAAAAGCAGTGGAGGCTAAAAGTCAGGTTAAATCACTGACCGAAGCAGAAAAAAATAAAGCCATTGAAGTAATGGCAAAGGCACTTGTTGATAACACAGCGGTCATATTAGCTGAAAATAAGCTGGATATTGAAGCTGCCCGTGGCACAATAAGTGATGTAATGCTGGATAGATTAGCTTTAAGCGAAGAGCGAATTAAGGCTATGGCTCAGGGTATGCTGGATGTTAAAAATCTGCCTGACCCTAACGGAAAAATCCTTAATCACATAGAAAGACCTAATGGTCTTATTATAGAGAAAACAGCAGTGCCTATGGGCGTAATTGGTATAATCTATGAGTCACGCCCTAATGTTACCTCTGATGCCGCAGTGCTTTGCTTTAAGAGCAGTAATGTCTGCATTTTAAGAGGGGGCAAAGAGGCTTACCGTACATCAAAGGCTATTGTTAATGCTCTTCGTCAGGGGCTTGAAAATTCAGGCGTTACTCCCTATGCTATAAACCTTATTGATGATACAACCCGTCAGTCTGCAACCGAAATGATGACTGCAAAGGGTTACATAGATTTACTTATTCCCCGTGGTGGCAAAGGGCTTATTAAAGCCTGCGTTGAGAATGCCACAGTGCCTTGCGTAGAAACAGGCACAGGCATCTGCCACATATATGTGGAGAAAACTGCTGACCTTACAAAAGCAGTTGAAATAGTGAATAACGCAAAAACATCAAGACCTTCCGTATGCAATGCCTGTGAGGTTTGTGTTGTAGACGAAGAAATTGCAGCTGAGTTTTTGCCTATGCTTTATAGGAGACTTACTGAGGGCAGAGAAAACCCGGTTAAGTTTATTGTGGATGAAAAGGCTGCAAAGATAATTGACGGCGAAAAGGCAACAGAGGATAGCTTTGATACAGAGTATCTTGATTACATACTTGCAGTAAAGGTTGTAGCAGATACTAAGGAAGCTACTGAGCATATCCTTAAGCATTCCACACACCATAGCGAAGCTATTGTTACTGAGGATATGGCAAAGGCTGAGTATTTTATAAACAATACAGACTCTGCCGCAGTTTATGTAAATGCTTCTACAAGGTTTACAGATGGCGGTGAATTTGGTCTTGGCTGTGAGATGGGTATATCCACACAGAAAATGCACGCAAGAGGTCCTATGGGTCTTGAGGAAATGATGACCTATCACTATGTTATTAAGGGAAACGGACAGGTGAGATAAATGTATAAGTTTGGTTTTATAGGTGCTGGTAATATGGGCGGCGCTCTTGCAAGGGCTGTTGCAAAAAAGTCAGACAGCGTTATTGTATGCGACAGGTCAGCAGATAAAGCTGCCGCACTTGCCAATGAAATCGGAGCAAAAGCAGGCAACATCAAAGAGGTTGCTACACAGAGTGAATATATATTTTTAGCAGTTAAGCCTCAGATGCTTGCTGATATGTTTGCTGAAATAAAAGATGATTTAAAGGCAAGAGGCGACAGATTCATTTTTGTAAGTATGTGCGCAGGCACATCCATTGCTAAAATAACTGAGCTTGCAGAGATTGAAGCACCTGTTATACGCATTATGCCAAATGTAGCCTGTGCAGTAGGTGCAGGTATGACCCTTTGCGCAAGAAACAGCAAGGTAACTGATGATGAGTATAACGTATTTGCCTCAGCTATGAGTGAGAGCGGAAAGCTTGATATGATAGAGGAGGAGAAAATAGATAATTACTCTATCGTTACAGGCTGCGGCCCCGCTTACACTTATGTTATGATTGAAGCACTTGCAGATGGTCAGGTAGCAATCGGCGTGCCCAGAGATAAAGCCTATCTCTACGCTGCTCAGATGGTTGAAGGCGCAGCAAAGCTGATGCTTGAAAGCGGAAGAATACCTGCAGACCTTAAGGATAGTGTATGCTCACCCGGTGGCACTACAATTGAGGGTGTAAAGGCTCTTGAAAAGGGTAGTGTAAGGGCGGATATTATAGATGCAGTTAATGCTTCATATAAAAGAACTCTTGAATTAGGCAAGAAATAATAAATTAAAATATATTAAAGCCCCTCTCTGATTTTGTCAGAGAGGGTTTTGTTTTTATTGTAAAAAACTAAATGTACAAAAAATTGTCTATTTATTATTCTATATAAAAAGCCTTGATAAATAAGGAAATTATGTTTATAATAATGTAAATTATATGAATTACATTCTATATTGCATTATTGTATTTGATGTGCTAAAATATGCAAGTATTTTTAACTTTACGCAAACAGAGAGGTATTTACAATGAAACTTAATCTTGAAAGCGGAGTATTTATCATATACCTTGCATTAGTTATAGGTATTGGTATTTACTTCTTTGTAAAAACAAAAACAGGCGGCGAAAAGGATTACTTCCTTGGTGGTCGTAACATGGGTCCCTGGGTTTCTGCTCTTTCAGCAGGCGCTTCAGATATGAGCGCATGGGTACTTATGGGTCTTCCCGCTTCTATCTATGCTGCTGGTATCGGCAAAAGCTGGATTGCTATCGGCCTTGCTATTGGTTATATCCTCAGCTGGATAATCCTTGCACCTCGTCTTCGTAAGTTTACAATAGCAGCTGATGACTCTATTACTATTCCTCAGTATCTTTCAAACAGATTCCTTTCTAAGAATCCTGCAATCAGAGTTATCTGCGCAGTTATTTTCCTTGTAGCTTATACAATTTACGCAGCTTCATCAATGAAGGCTTGTGGTACACTCTTTAATACAGTTCTTGGTATTCCCGCAAGCACAGCAATGTATATTGCAGCAGCAATTATCGTTGTTTACACCTTCCTTGGTGGTTTCAATGCAGTATGCTGGACTGACTTCTTCCAGGGCTTACTTATGCTTGGCGCACTTCTTCTTGCTCCTATCTTTGCACTTGGTGTTATCAATGGCGATATGGGCGGTTTTGCAGCAGCATCTGCTAAGGCTGACCTTCCCGAAGGCTACTGGAACTTAATAACAAACTGGAAGGATATAGCTTCTGGTCTTGGTTGGGGTCTTGGTTACTTCGGTATGCCTCACATCATCGTAAGATATATGTCCATCCGCTCAAATAAGGATGTTAAAAAGAGTGCAAAAATCGGTATCACATGGAATGTACTTATTGTATTATTCTCAGTTGCAGCAGGTGCAGTAGGTCACCTTCTTCTTGGCGATATTGAGGATAACTCAACAGTATTTATTCAGATGGCAAAGAAGCTCTTTAATCCTAACGGCACAGCAGTCTTCGGTGCAGTTATAGTTGGTATTCTTCTTTCCGCAATTCTTGCAGCATCTATGAGCACAGCAGATTCACAGCTTCTTGCTTCATCATCTGCTTTTGCAAGTGATATTTATAAGCCCATTATCCGTAAGAATAAGGCTGGCGATAAGGAAATGCTCTGGGCTGGTCGTGTAGTTGTTCTTATTATTTCAGTTGTTGCTGTTGTTATAGCAGCTAACCCCAACTCAGGCTCAATTATGGACCTTGTTGAAAACGCATGGGGTCTCTTCGGTGCAGCATTTGGTCCTGCAATCCTTCTTTCACTCTTCTGGAAGAGATTTAACTTTGCAGGCGCTCTTGCAGGTATCGTAGCAGGTGCAGTAGTTGATATTGCATGGCTTGTATGCCTTGGCGATTTTGGTCTTTACGAAATTATCCCCGGTTTCATCTGCTCAGCAATCGTAGCAGTTGTTGTTACTCTTATTACAAAGGCTCCCTCAAAGGAAATTGAAGAGCTTTATGATAAGGCTGCAAACCTTGAGGACTGATAAAAGCATAAAAATTATCCCCAACCATTGCGGTTGGGGATTTTTGCATTCACTGTTTAATTATTTGAACTGGAAGTTTCTTGCTGCTTCATAGTCACCCTGACCTATGCCTGTAATCATACCTGCTTCATCACGGATAACAGGGAAGTAGTATGTGAAATCAGCGCCATCGTAGGTAAGCTCCATTACGTCATTTTCTTCATCAAATACCCATGTGCCCTTATGCTCACTGCCTTCATAGGTTTCAGTGAAGGTG
The DNA here is from genome assembly GCA_024404065.1 of Clostridia bacterium. Lineage (GTDB taxonomy): Bacteria > Bacillota > Clostridia > Oscillospirales > Acutalibacteraceae > CAG-177. The sequence goes on from JAKSQR010000006.1 coordinate 22,702, forward strand.
TTATCGGTAGCTGAAAATGAAATGGTGTTGGTGCTGTTTGTTTCCCACATTGTTACACCCTTAAAGGCATCTGCAGGGTCATTTGCAAGCACGTAAGCTTCAGTTTCACCCTTTTCGTTTACCTTGGTAACCAGCTCATTATTTTTATTCATAATGGTTGTGCCTTCGGTTGTTACTACATTTTTGCCACAGGCTGCAAAGCTGAGTGCCATAGCAGCAGTAATAGTTAAAGCCAATAATTTTTTCATTTTATTTTCTCCTTATTGTATTCTGAATGGTATGTCATTTTCTTTAAGCAGATTATAAAAGTTATAATCCGCAGGACCATAGCATATAAGGTCCCTTTCAGATGGTTTTATTATGAAGCTGATTGGGTTAAAGCCTCTGCTTTCCCCAATTTCAATGCTTTGAATTCTTATTTCTTCAGTCATTTCAGCAAGGGCATTTCGCATACTGTTTGGCAGCCTGTGCTCACCAATATGGGAGCGCACAACTATGTCTGCTGAGTTAAAAACATCGCAAATTTTAAGCGCAAGGTCAATGCTGTCTTCGTCATCTTCTATAAAGAAGGTAACCACTTTTCTGTTTTTGAATTCAAGAGTTAAATCGCTTGTAAGCTTCATATAATCACCATTAGTTATTAAATCACAATTTGATAATTTATGCAAGTAATTTGCATTTGATTATTTTCTATGATATAATGACATATATAATTGAGAGGAGAATCTCAGTATGAAAAAGCTTTTAAGCGTTATTATGGCTTTTGTAATGGCACTTTCGGCTGTAACCTTTGCCTATGCTTCAACCAATTCAAAAGAGGCAAATGAGCTTAATAAAAAGTTTAAGGACGGCATAGGTCCAAAAACAGATGGCATTGCCATTGATTACGCAAGCTACGAGCCTGAAAATGTAAAGGATAACACAAAGTATCCCCTTGTAATACTTATTCACGGTATGGGTCAGGGCGAATATAAACGCAAGCAGCTTGAGGATAATAACTTTTCAATGTTTGCAAGTGATGCCCTTCAGTCCCGCTTCACTGATGGTGCAGCCTATATTATGGTGCCCCGCTCAGATGAGAGTGATGATAACCCCGGCACATGGGCTGATAACGAAATAAAGCCTCTTTATGCTGCAATTCAGGATTATATTGCAAAAAATAAAGACCATATAGATATTACCAGAATATACATCGGCGGCTATTCAATGGGCGGTAAGATGACAATAAAGATGATTTCCGCTTACCCCGATATGTTTGCTGCAGCTTTCCCTATGTGCCCTGCATTCAGCCCCTCAGAGGCTCAGATTAAAGCGGTTGCAGATATGCCAATATGGATGATAGTATCAAGGTTTGATATACTTGCAGGCTACCATGTTTACGGCAGTGAAATATGGGATATGATTTGTGCAAATACAAATATGCCCTATGATTGCCTTCTCTCTCTTATGGGTACAGTCTGCTACCCTGATGGCAGAAAGACAACCTCAAACCACCACGTATGGTTTGCTGCCTGTAATGATATGTTCAGTGCAGACGGCGGTAATTACCCTAACACTGTAACAATGGATGCAAATGGCAATACAATAGAATTACAGTACCCCAATGGTCTTATCAGATGGATGTGCCAGTATTCATCAGATTATGATGG
>JAKSQR010000060.1 GCA_024404065.1 Clostridia bacterium
AAAAAACGCCTCCCTCATGAAAGGGAGGCATAAATTATATCTTACTGTTTTGCACCGTTATCAAACTTTTCAAGTACCTTAACAGATACTGCGAAGCAGTCTGCAAGACCTTCAAGGTTCATATTGGTCCATGTATCTTTTCTTGTGTGGTAGTAGCTCTCAAGCTTGTGGTTAAGGGCTGTAATACCAGTACTTCTGTGACCTGCCTGTGAGAAAGCTGCGTTATCTGTTGCACCGCCAAGAGGGGGAACCATACCCTTGTTACAAAGTATGCCAAGCTCCTGAGCACTTTCCATAAAGAGGTCAGATACATCCTTATCTGCCTTAACAGTAGCGTTAAGGTCACGATAGTTAACAAGAAGATACTTGGGGTCATAAATTGTATCGTATGAGTAAATGAAGGTAGGTACGTCTTTCCATTCGTCAGGATGTGCCTCGCACCATGCCTTTGAACCACGAAGACCTGCTTCTTCTGAGCCTGTAAGGCAAACACAGATTTCGGTGTTTTCAAGTTCAATCTGTTCATCAGCAAGAGCCTTGAGGATTGCGATACCCATATAACAACCAGAAAGGTTATCGTTTGCACCGTCAACAACTCTCTGCCAGTTTACCATCCAGAAAAGACCTACAAGGAAGGGAACGAAAAGAAGTCCCCAGAGACCGCACTTAATCATAGTGCCGATATCCTTGCCCATAATTGCCATGATAGCTGTGATAAGTGAGATAACGCCGAAGTAAATTGCACCGCCGATACCAAGAATTGCGTGACCTTCAAAGCCAACACCGCCAAGTGCATAGTTTACAGGCCATTCCCATGCTGCGTCGGGGTGACCGTTAAATACGATTCTTCTCTTAACTTCGCCCTTAGGAGCCTTATAAGCTGTTACGTTATGACCTGTCTTCTCAGGGAAGAGCTTATCGCAAGCCTTGATGTAAAGACCAAACTGAAGCATTGCAAGTGTAAGACCTGCAACTACAAGGATTGCACCGATAAGGGGAAGGATTTTAGCACATACACCGCCTACATAAACGCCGGTGAAGAAAAGTGCTATTGCTACAAGTACAAGTGCAACTGTAATGTAAATCCAGCCAAAGAATGATTTGGGATTCTCTTTGAAGCTCTCAACCTCAACTCTGTCGCAGCCGAGTCTCTTCATTACCTGACCCATATATTCGCAGCTCTGAAGTTCGCCCTTTGAGCCGGGGTCTCTCTTTTCAAACTTTGTGCAGATATGTCTGATTTCATCATACATATACTTTGCGTAACCGGACTTTTTCTCAATGATTTTTGAAAGATCCATAGTGTTTGCCTCCTAATAATAAACTACCTATTTATTATTAAACATTATAGCAAAATAGTCAAGCCTAAATTTACACTATTTTTTTGTGCAAAATAACATCAAAATCAAGTGGTTAAATGCTTGTGTTAAAATATGTTGGATTTTACCCTCTTTGGTTTGACACTCACTTCCGTTTATTATATAATGGAAGGACCAAGTGTTTACTGAGGTGAATTATATGAATTATTCCGAATATATGGAGCTTGTTGCCACCATAAATTACCACATGAATTTGTACTACAACAATGACGCTCCTGAAATATCTGACTACGAGTATGACCAGCTTATGATTAAGCTGAAAAAGGCAGAGAAGGAAAACCCCGAATGGGTTACTCCCGATTCTCCCTCACAAAAAATCGGCGGTGTTGCCATGCGTGAGGCAGGTGTCAAGGTAGCCCACGATGTGCCTATGCTCTCTATTGAGGATGTATTTACAAAAGAGGATGTAATTGCCTGGTATAATAAAGTACATCAGATGCACCCCGAGTGTACATTTTCAGTTGAAACCAAAATAGATGGCCTTTCCGCAACTCTCCGTTACAGCAAAAAAGAGGATGGCAAGCTTCATCTTGATATGGCAGAAACAAGAGGTGACGGCCTTGTAGGTGAGGATGTTACCGCCAATGTGCTTGTTATTCCCGATGTTAAAAAGGTGCTTGATTTACCTTATGATTCCCTTCAGATACGTGGCGAGGTTTATATGAGCCATGAGGATTTTGAAAGGTATAATCAGCGTCAGGAGGAGATGGGCAAAAAGCTTGCAGCAAACCCCCGCAACCTTGCAGCAGGCACCCTTCGTCAGCTTGATTCCTCTATTACAAAAGAGCGTGGCCTTCGTATGTTTATTTTCAATATTCAGCAGGGCCCTGATGAGCTTATGACCACTCACGATGGCTCCCTTGCAATTCTTGAGAAGGCAGGCGTGCCCGTTGTTAATCACACAGTCTGCAAAACAGCAGATGAAATTATTGCAAAGATAGATGAAATTGCAGCTATGCGCAGTGAGCTTCACTATGATATTGACGGCGCAGTAGTTAAAATAAATGAGGTTAAGTATCGTGATGATTTCCCTGCAGGCAGCAAATACTCTGCAGGTCACATTGCTTATAAATATCCTCCTGAGGAGAAAACTGTTGTAATTGATGAGATTATCGTTGATGTAGGCCGTACAGGTAAGCTTACTTTTACAGGCGTATTTCACGATATTGAAACAGGCAAGCCTGCAAGGCTCTGCGGCACAAGTGTATCAAGAGCAACCCTTCATAATCAGGACTATATCAACGATATGCAGATCGGTATAGGCGGTGCATATAAGCTATTTAAGAGCGGCGAAATTATCCCCAAGCTCAACGGCTGTGTAAATGCTCCTGAGAAGGTGTTTACCGCCCCCACTGAGTGCCCTGTTTGTGGCGCACCACTTGTAAGGGAAGAGGATACTGCGGATATCAGATGTGTAAGCTCATCCTGCCCTGCACAGCTTTCACGCACTATTGCATATTTCTGCTCACTTGACTGTATGAATATTATGGGCTTTGGTGATACCATAGTTGACGCCCTTGTTAAGGAAGGCTACCTTCAGAATTATGCGGATATTTATACTCTTAAAAATCATAGAGATGAGCTTATTGAAAAGGGCATAATCGGTAAGGAGAAAAACACCGATAAAATCCTTGAAGCTATTGAGAAATCCAAGCAGAATGATGCTGCAAAGGTGCTTACAGGTCTTGCAATCCGTAATGTAGGCAAAAATACAGCAAAGGATATTATGAAGCACTTTGCTTCTATTACCGACCTTGCAGATGCTACCGCAGATGAGCTTATTGCCATTGATGATATAGGCGAAACCACAGCCCTTTGCATTACAGAGTTTTTCTCCGCTCCCGCCAATAAAGAAATTATCGCAAGGCTTCAGGCAGAGGGAGTAAATCTTGAGGCAGCAGAGCAGACCGATACAACCGATAAGCTTGCAGGAATGACCCTTGTAGTTACAGGCACTCTGCCCACCTTAGGCAGGAAGGAAGCAACTGAGCTTATTGAGAAAAACGGCGGTAAATGTGCAGGCTCTGTAAGTAAAAAAACAACCTACGTTGTAGCAGGTGAGGCAGCAGGCTCAAAGCTTACAAAGGCTCAGGAGCTTGGCATACCCGTTATTGACGAAGCAGGTCTTTTTGATTTGATTAAATAGTATGGATGACGATAAAAAGATGGAGTCATTAGGTCGCACAGCAGTAAGCGTTACCTATTGGCTATGGGCATTAAAAATAATTGCAGTAACAACTGTGATTTTTCTTGTAATCTACTGGCTTGTGGGTGTGCCTCTATGGTGTGCGCCTGTTACAGGTATCTTAGTATGGCTTGTTTACAGATTTATACGCAGGCTCATACTCAGGTTTATTATATGGCTCGGCAGATTATAATTGACATTTTACTTATATTATAATAAAATAAATCTTTGTGAGAAGGCCGGGCAATTGCGGGCAGTTTTACTGCGTGAGGAAAGTCCGAGCTTCACAGAGCGGGATAACGGCTAACGGCCGCCGAGGGTGACCTTAGGGAAAGTGCAACAGAGATATACCGCCTGCTTGCAGGTAAGGGTGGAAAGGCGAGGTAAGAGCTCACCAGCATGCGGGGAACCGCATGGCTCTGCAAACCCTATCCGAAGCAACACCGACCGGAGGTGGGGGCAACCCCTGCGCTTGCTCGGCGATACTCCAGAGGGTGGCTTGAGATGTACAGCAATGTGCAGATTAGATAGATAATTGCCTTAAATGACAGAACTCGGCTTACAAGCCTTCTCACTTTATTTTACTTTGATTTTGGCGGATTCACTCCGCCTTATTTTTTGAACTATGGATGAAATTATAACCATTGATGGCACTATTGAAAGTGTTACCTATCAGAATACCGAAAGTGGCTACACTGTCCTTGACTTTGTTACAAGCGACGGTGAGTCTTTTATTGCCGTCGGTAACCTGGGTAACCTTGTGGAGGGCGAAAGCGTAACCTTCACAGGCACTTTTGTATTTCATCCAAAATATGGCAAGCAGTTAAAGGTAGAATCCTGCATCAGAAAAATTCCTGAAACTGCAGATGAAATGTTTATTTTCCTCTCCGCAGGCACCATACGTGGTATAGGCGTTAAAACAGCACAGAAGATAATTGATGCCTTCGGTGAGAAGACTTTTGATGTAATTGAGAATGAGCCTGACCGCCTTGCAAAAATCAAGGGTATCACCAAAGAGAGAGCCAGAGAAATCTCCCGTGAGTTTAAGGTATACGAAGGGGAGAGGCGTGCTATAATATCCCTTGAAAAATTTGGTATGAAAACCAACGAGGCAATTAAAGTTTATAATCTTTTTGGCGCAAGAAGTGCAGAGGTTGTTGAGAATAACCCTTATATGCTTTGTAATTTAGGCATACGCATTTCTTTTGACCGTGCTGATGAGATTGCGGCAAATCTGCCAAAGCCCCCACTTGATGAGTATCGTATTCAGGGCGGTGTGCTTTATGTTATGAGGCATAATTTAGGTAATGGTCACACCTGTGTGCCACGCTCCTCCCTTTTTGCACCTTGTATGGATTTATTAGGCTGCAGTGAGGATGATGTGGATATTCAGATTGATAACCTTATTGCCATGCGCAGGCTCGTTACAGCAGAGTTAAGAGGTAAGGATTTTATCTTTTTACCAGATTTATATAATGCCGAGCACGACTCTGCCCGTGCATTGTTATTTATGAAAAGATATGCCACCAAGTCAATGGGTGATATAGATGACCAGATTAAAATGGCTCAGGTTGCAGGTGGCGTAGTATTTAATGATTTGCAGATAAAGGCAATAAAAATTGCCGTTGAAAAGGGCATACTTGTTTTAACAGGCGGACCGGGCACAGGTAAAACCACCACCGTAAGAGGTATATTGCGTGTGCTTGAAAATCAGGGCGTAGATGTTGCCCTTGCTGCCCCCACAGGCAGAGCTGCAAAAAGAATGAGCGAGGTTACAGGCAAGGAAGCCCTCACAATTCACCGCTTGCTTGAGGTTGAGTGGGACGAGAATGACAGACCTAAATTTCAGCGAAACAAACGCAATCCCCTTGACTGCGGCGCAATAATTGTGGATGAGCTTTCAATGGTGGATGTACAGCTTTTCTCATCCCTGCTTGATGCCCTCCCAATAGGCTGCAGGCTTATAATGGTAGGGGATAGCGACCAGCTTCCACCCGTAGGTGCAGGCAATGTGCTTCACGATATAATTGAATCAAATGTTATAGATGTAGTTGAGCTTAATCAGGTTTTCCGTCAGGCTATGGAGAGCCTCATTATAACCAATGCCCATAAAATTGTTGCAGGCGAAATGCCTGAGCTTGATATCAAGGATAAGGACTTTTTCTTTATGGAAAAGCAGCTGCCCTCCAATGCGGCTCAGACAATAGTTGATTTGCTTGATACCCGCCTGCCAAGTGCTTATAACTACTCACCTATAGAGGATATTCAGGTGCTTTGTCCATCCCGCAAGGGTGAAACAGGCACAATAAATCTTAATAAGCTTCTTCAGGAAAGGCTGAATCCTCCTCACAAAAAGAAAAAAGAGGTAACCTTCGGCTCACGCATTTTCCGTGAGGGCGATAAGCTTATGCAAATTAAAAATAACTACAACATACAATGGCACAACGATGTTAAAGAGGGCGAGGGCGTATTCAACGGAGATATAGGCATACTCCTCTCCATAGATACAGAGTACGAAATACTCACAATCCGCTTTGATGACAGAGTTGCAACTATTCCCTTTGAGTCAAGCATTGAGCTTGAGCACGCCTATGCAATTACAGTGCATAAAAGTCAGGGCAGTGAATTTCCCGCAGTAGTAATTCCTGTAGTCGGCGTAAATGACTTGCTTCTTTACAGAAATCTGTTGTATACTGCGGTTACCAGGGCTAAAGAGCTGCTTATACTTGTAGGCAACAGACAAACTGTTCAGACTATGGTTGATAATAATAAAAAACAACGCAGGTATTCATCGCTGCGTGATTACATAGTAAGGCTTGGTGAGGAGAAGTGAAGAAATTCCGTAAGCTGGCAATTTCATCTTTATTTCCAAAGCACTGTGCATACTGTGACAGGCTTATACCAGGTGATAAAACCACCTGTAATAAGTGCCTTAAAAATCTGCCACGCATAGAGGGTAAAATCTGCCCAAAGTGCGGTATTGAAAAATCCCGCTGCAACTGTAAAGGCAGGGAAAATTATTATGAGACCATCGTAGCTCCATTTTATTATGAAGGTAATGTGCGCCGTGGTATTCATATTTATAAATTCAGGCACTCCGTTCAGAATGCAGAGGCTTTTTCTGCCGAGATGGCAAACACTATAAAGGATAAATATGGTAATATAAATATAGATTATATAACTGCAGTGCCCTCAACTAAGCAAAGCCTTAAAAAGAGGGGATATGACCAGGTAGATATTCTTGCGGATAAAACTGCAAAGCTTGCAGGCTTAGAATATAAACCACAGGTGCTTTCCAAAATTTATGAAACAGATATTCAGCACGGTCTTTCTGCAATAATGCGCAGAGGCAACCTTGCAGGTGTGTTTGATGTAAATAACCCAGCTGATGTGGAAGGCAAAACAATTCTGCTTTGTGATGATATTTCCACCTCAGGCGAAACCTTAAATGAATGTGCCAAAATGCTTTGGCTTTATGGTGCAGAAAAAATATATTGTATAGCGCTGGCAATTACAGCGCCAAAGAAACCCAAAAGGTGATTATATGGTAGGAACAAATATAGGTATAGATTTTGGCACAGCCAATATCAAAGTTTATATGGAGGGCAAGGGCATTGTTGTCACAGAGCCCTCAGTGGTAGCCTATGACCAGAATAACAAGTTAATAGCTATCGGCCAGAAAGCCTATAATATGCTGGATAAAACTCCTGATAATGTAAGGGTAGTACAGCCTGTTGTAAATGGTGTGATTTCTGATTTTGTAGCAGCAAGGCAGATTATTGAGTACTATATTTCACGAGTATGTAAAAATATGGTATTCAGACCTAATGTTGTGGTTAATGTGCATTCCTCTGTTACAGGTCTTCAGAAAAAGACTATTATAGATACAGTTACTGCAGCAGGTGCAGCTAAGGCATGCCTTATTGAGGAGCCTCTCGCAGCAGCAATCGGAATGGGTCTTGATATAAGCAAGCCTCGTGGCGTTATGATTGTTGATATAGGTGCAGGCACTACAGATATTGCAGTTATCACAATGGGCAGCATTGCAGTGTCAAAATCCATTACAGATGCAGGCAACGCACTTAATGATGGCATAATCCGTCAGCTTCGCAGAGAGCGTGATTTAATTATCGGCGAAAAGACAGCGGAGCGCATTAAGCTTGAGATAGGTGCAGCCACTCTTCGTGATGTTGAGTTAGGTCTTGCAGTAAACGGTAAAAACTATATTACCAATATGCCTGTAAACTTTGAGGTAAGCTCCACAGAGATATTCCTTGCAATGCGTTCAACCCTTGAGGGCATACTTGAGGGCATCCGCTCAGTGCTTGAGCAGATATCACCTGAGTTCTCAGCCGATATACTTGATAACGGCATTATACTTACCGGCGGGGGAGCAAAGCTCAGATATATTGATAAAATGATTAAACGCAAATTAGGTCTTAAAGTCAAAGTAGCCTCTTCACCTGAATTCAGCGTAGCAGAGGGTACAGGCAGAGCCCTTGAACACCTTGATATTCTTTACAGTGATGGCAATATGTTTAACGTGGGCACCATAGGTAAAGAAAAAGATTAAACTTATTTAATAAGTGATTATTCATTTATTATGTGAATAATTATATTACATTATACATATATACTGTGGTCTTGCAGAGGGTGTACCACTACATTTCCAAAGGGCTTACCTGATGTGAAATCTTTGTGAAAATAAGGTGAATTTGCCCAGAGAAAAAATCTTAAAAAGTTTTGAAATTTTTTGAGAAAAGTGCTTGACAATGGTATTTAATTGTGATAAAATCGCAAAGCACTCCAAAAAAGGAGCGCAAACGCACCTTGAAAATTAAACAACGACGAAAGAAAAGATTTAAGAATTAAAC
>JAKSQR010000061.1 GCA_024404065.1 Clostridia bacterium
AGCATACTTCAGCAAAGCTTTATTTCAGTAGGCAATATAATACTGCAAAGTGTAATAAATGGCTTTGGTGCAGGTGTTATGGCAGGTTACTCAGCGGCAGTTAAGCTTAATAATCTTGTAATTACATCATTTACAACCATAGGCAACGGTATCTCAAACTATGCCGCACAAAATATAGGCGCAGGTAAGCTGAGCCGAATCAAAGAGGGCTACAGAGCGGGCAACAAGCTTGTGTGGTGTATCTGCATTCCCATAATTATTGCCTATATGGTATTTACAAATTCTCTTATAAACTTCTTTATTGACAGCCCCTCAGCTGAGGCACTCCGCTCTGCTGTGCTGTATTTAAGAATAATAGTGCCATTCTACTTTGTTGTATCCACAAAGCTTGTGGCAGATGGCATACTTCGTGGAGCAGGCCTTATGAAGCAGTTTATGGTTTCTACATTTACTGACCTTATACTAAGGGTAGTGCTTTCAGAGATACTCTCACGCACGGCATTGGGCTATGTGGGTATATGGTGTGCATGGCCTATAGGCTGGATTATGGGCACAATGGTATCAGTATACTTCTTAAAGAAATCAATCTGGAAATCTGAAAAAGAAAAAGGGGAGCAGCATGCTTAATTTAACTGAGTTCAAGTGGACAAGAGAGCCAAAGGATTATAAAATTTCAGAGGATAAAATTGAAATAATTACAAACCCCAATACTGATTTATGGCAGAGGACATACTACCATTTCAGGAATGATAACGCCCCTGTATTGCAGATGAAAACAAAGGAGAAATTCTTTTCTTTTATAGTTAAAACAGAGTTTGAAAGTAAGCACAGATTTGACCAGTGCGGTGTAGTAATGTACCTTGACAGTGATAACTGGTTAAAGGCTTCCATTGAGTATGAAAATGAAGCTTTTCAGCACCTCGGCTCTGTTGCCACAAACCACGGCTATTCAGATTGGGCAACTACTGCGATAGATGCCTCTGTTAAATCTATGTGGTACAGATTCAGCAGGCGTGAGGATGATTTCTGCATTGAATGCTCTGAGGATGGTGTAAGCTTTTCACAAATGAGAGTTTGCCATATCTGGGAGGCAACTGATGAAATCAGCTTTGGCATTTATGCCTGCAGCCCTGAGGATTCATCCTTTAAGGCTACCTTCAGCAATATGGATGTAACGGAGTGCAAATGGCTCGCTCATAATGGTCAGAAGCCTGATGAGGAGTAAAATCTTAGATTAAAGCAACAGAGAGTTGCTTTGCTTTTTAAGCAGCAGATGATATTATATCTGTAACTTAAAGCGAAGGAGAACATAAATGGAAATTGCTCAGATTCTTAAATCATTAAGAGAAAAGCATAATCTTACTCAGGACCAGTTAGCAGAGCGTGTAATGGTAACAAGGCAGGCAGTAAGCCGTTGGGAAAATGGTGAAACTCAGCCAAATACTGAAACCTTAAAGCTTCTGTCACGTGAATATAATGTATCTATAAATACTTTGCTTGGCTCACCACGCAAGCTTACCTGCCAGTGCTGTGGTATGCCTCTTGAGAATGACGAAATTATCGGTCTTGATAAGGATGGCTATCTTAATGAGGATTACTGCAAGTGGTGCTATGCAGATGGCACATATACTTACAGCAATATGGATGACCTTATTGAAGTGTGCGTAGCTAATATGGTTAATGAAAGCTTTACTCAGGAGCAGGCACGTGAATATATGAAAAACCTGTTGCCTACATTAACCTATTGGAAAAAATATGAGCAGCTGAGTGATGGGGGAGAGTTTGAAAAATTCAAAGAAACCCTTATTAAAGAGATAAATGACCTTAATATAGAGGGTATGCCAAAGCTTGATAAACTGAATGCACTTGTTGGCGGTTATGTAAACCTTGAATACAAGCTACCAAGCGGTGAAAGTGTTAAATTCCTTAATGATAAAACAACCTATCTTGGCAATCAGCTTGAGTCAGAAATAGTGGATGGCTTATGCTTTGGCGTTATAGCTAATATGGATTTTATTATGGTTTGCACCTATGAAGCAGACGGCAAAAATCCTGAGCTGATTTTATATAAAAAGAGATAACAAAAAACGGGAAGCAATTTTGCTTCCCGTAATTTTTATTCCTCGTGTGAGTCACAGCAATGGGCACATGAGCCACAGTCATTAAATGCTGCGCAGTCATAGGCAATGCCGTTTTTATCGTAGTAATCCTTTACTGCAGATTTGATTGCTTCCTCTGCAAGTACAGAGCAATGTATTTTGTGTGCAGGCAGACCATCAAGAGCCTCAGTAACAGCCTTGTTGGTAAGCTTAAGAGCTTCTGAAAGGGGCTGACCCTTTATCATCTCAGTTGCCATGGATGATGAAGCAATTGCACTGCCGCAGCCAAAGGTTTCAAATTTAACGTCGGTGATAATATCGTTATCTATCTTAAGGTAGATTTTCATAATATCGCCACATTTAGCATTTCCTACCTCACCTACACCGTCGGCATCTTCAATAACGCCTACGTTTCTGGGATTGCGGAAATGGTCAAATACTTTTTCACTATATAAAGCCATAGCTTTCACCTCATTCAAGTATAAATTTTTGCTTGCCTTCCATCAGATTACGCCATACAGGGGACATACCTCTGAGAAGTGAAACAACGTCCTTAACGGCTGTAATTATATACTCAACCTCTTCGGCAGTTGTTTCTTCGTTAATGGAAAGCCTCAGTGAGCCGTGAGCTACATCGTGCACTCTGCCTATTGCAAGCAGTACATGGCTTGGGTCTAATGAGCCAGATGTGCAAGCAGAGCCTGATGAAGCGGCTACACCTTTATCATCAAGGAGCAGAAGGAGTGATTCACCTTCAATTCCCTCAAAGCAGAAATTTACATTACCAGGCAGTCTGCTGACTGCATCACCATTAAGTATTGAATGGGGGATTTCGTTAAGACCTTCTATAAGTCTGTCACGGAGCTTCGTAACCTTTGCGGTGTTCTCATCAAGGTTATTTACTGCGTCCTCAAGGGCTGTTACCATGCCGGCAATTGCTGCAAGGTTTTCTGTGCCTGCACGCTTGCCTCTCTCCTGAGCGCCACCTTCAATTAAATTCTCAAGGCGTATGCTCTTTTTGGAGTAAAGTATGCCTATGCCCTTAGGTCCGTGAAATTTATGAGCTGAGATAGAAAGCATATCAATATTCTGCTCTATAACATTTATTCTGATATGGCCAGCTGCCTGAACTGCATCTGTGTGGAAAATTACGCCCTTTTCACGGCAAACCTTACCAATTTCAGCTATGGGCTGAATTGTGCCGATTTCGTTATTGGCAAACATAATTGTTACAAGGGCGGTATCCTCTCTGATTGCATCTGCAACCTGCTGTGCAGTTACAAGTCCGTTCTCGTGAACATCAAGCAGAGTTACCTCAAAGCCTTCTTTCTCAAGCTTTTTAAGTGTATGAAGAACTGCGTGATGCTCAAATGCAGTAGAAATAATATGCTTTTTGCCCTTCTTTTCACCAAGGTGAGCGGCGGTAATAATTGCCTGGTTGTCAGCTTCACTGCCACCTGAGGTAAAAAGAATTTCTCTTGCCTCACATCCTATAATATCTGCTGCACGCTGTCTGAAGCCTTCAAGGGCTTCCTTAGCTTCCTGACCAAAGGAATAAAGGCTTGATGGGTTACCATAAACGGTATCCATATATGGTATCATAGCCTCTATGGCTCTTTTGCTCATTTTAGTTGTAGCAGCATTATCCGCATAAATCTTCATAGTGTTAATGTCCTTATTAGTCGTTAATTATTAGTCAGCAAAGAGGGGAGTTGAAAGATATCTGTCACCTGTATCAGGAAGGAGAACAACAATCTTTTTGCCCTTGTTTTCAGGTCTCTTTGCAAGCTGAATTGCTGCATAAGCTGCTGCACCTGAGGAGATACCTACAAGTACGCCTTCAGTTTTGCCGATAAGCTTGCCTGTTGCAAAAGCATCTTCATTCTCTACTGTGATAATTTCATCATAAATTTTTGTGTTAAGTACATCAGGTACAAAGCCTGCACCGATGCCCTGAATCTTATGAGGACCAGCTACGCCGGTAGAAAGCACTGCTGATGAAGCAGGCTCAACTGCTACAACCTTAACATCTGCCTTCTTGCTCTTAAGAAATTCACCAACACCTGTAACAGTGCCGCCTGTGCCAACACCTGCTACAAAGATATCTACATCACCATCTGTATCAGCCCAGATTTCGGGGCCAGTGGTTTCAATATGTGCCTTGGGGTTAGCAGGGTTTACAAACTGACCTGCTACGAATGAGCCGGGGATTTCCTCCTTAAGCTCGTTAGCCTTTGCAATAGCGCCCTTCATGCCCTTTGCACCCTCTGTGAGTACAAGCTGTGCGCCATAAGCCTTCATAAGCTGTCTGCGTTCAACAGACATTGTGTCGGGCATTACGATGATAATCTTATAGCCTCTTGCTGCTGCTACTGCTGCAAGGCCGATACCTGTGTTACCACTTGTGGGCTCAATAATTGTTGCGCCTTCCTTAAGAATGCCTTTCTCCTCTGCGTCGTTAATCATGGAGAGAGCGATTCTGTCCTTAACTGAGCCTGCGGGGTTAAAGTACTCAAGCTTTGCAAGTATTGTTGCCTCAAGTCCTTCTGCCTTTTCTATGTTTGATAACTCAAGTAATGGGGTGTTACCGATAAGCTCTGAAGCTGATTTATAAATTTTAGACATAATTATTTCTCCTTTAACTTATTTAAGTGCATCGAAACCGTTCTGAAGGTCTGCGATAATATCATCTATATGTTCTGTACCAATTGAAAGACGGATTGTATTCTGGTAAATATCCTGCTCTGCAAGCTCTGCATCGTTAAGCTGTGAGTGAGTAGTGCTTGCGGGGTGAATTACAAGTGATTTTACGTCTGCTACGTTTGCAAGCAGTGAGAAAATCTTAAGGTTATCAATAAACTTCCAGGCTTCTTCCTTACCACCCTTAATGTTGAAGGTGAATATTGAAGCACCGCCGTTGGGGAAGTACTTGTTGTAAAGCTCGTGGTCGGGATGGTCTGCAAGTGAAGGATGGTTTACCTTTTCAACAAGGGGGTTATTTACAAGGTATTCAACAACCTTCTTTGTATTCTCAACGTGTCTGTCAAGTCTGAGTGAAAGTGTTTCAACGCCCTGAAGAAGAAGGAATGCGTTGAAGGGTGAGATAGCAGCGCCTGTATCACGAAGAAGGATAGCTCTTATAAATGTAACAAAAGCTGCGGGGCCTGCTGCATCTGCAAAGGATACACCGTGGTAGCTGGGGTTGGGAGCAGCGATATTGGGGTAGTTACCGCTTGCTTTCCAGTCAAACTTACCGGAATCTACAATGATACCGCCAAGTGATGTACCGTGACCGCCAATGAACTTTGTAGCTGAGTGAACAACGATGTCAGCACCGTGCTCAATGGGTCTGATAAGATAAGGTGTACCAAATGTGTTATCAATAACAAGGGGTAAACCGTGCTTATGTGCAATCTCTGCAATAGCGTCGATATTGGGGATATCACTGTTGGGGTTACCAAGAGTTTCAAGGTAAACAGCCTTAGTGTTAGGCTGAATTGCGTTCTCAACCTCTTCAAGGTTATGAGCATCTACAAATGTTGTGCTGATGCCATACTCGGGAAGAGTGTGTGCAAGAAGGTTGTAGCTGCCGCCGTAGATTGTCTTCTGAGCTACGATATGCTCGCCTGCCTTGGCAAGTGCCTGAATTGTGTAGCTGATTGCTGCTGCGCCTGATGCAACTGCGAGTGCTGCAACGCCGCCTTCAAGTGCTGCTACTCTCTTTTCAAGTACGTCCTGAGTGGAGTTTGTAAGTCTGCCGTAAATGTTACCTGCATCTGCAAGACCGAATCTGTCAGCAGCGTGCTGTGAGTTATGGAATACGTAAGATGTAGTCTGGTAAATGGGAACTGCTCTTGAATCTGTTGTGGGGTCTGCCTGTTCCTGACCTACGTGAAGCTGAAGTGTTTCAAATCTATATTCTGACATTTTAATTTCTCCTTTATTGTTACAAAATTTGTTTTAGTGGATTTTACAAGATGTGATTATTTACAACAACATCGTGACATTCGTCCAAATCTGAAATTTTGTCTTAACAAAGTGATAAAAATGTTACTCATAATTTTTCCTCCGTTCCAATTCCTACAGACTTAGTGGGAATTGACTGTGACAGTATATTATCACCTAATTACTACTTTGTCAATAGGTTTTGTGGAATTTAAGATAAAAAATTTATCCGGAGGTAAAAATAACTCCGGATTTTAAGTGAAATTTAAGACGCATTATATAATGTAATTATCTGTACCTTTAACGGTATAGTTATCTATAATGCTTTGTATGGTAATATTTTCAAGGTAGTTAAGCATTACATCCTTAAGGCCTGACCATACGGGCAGAGTAATACATTCACCGCAGCGGGGGCATTCATTAGGGCTCTGCTGCAGGCAGGCAACAGGAGAAAGTCCGTTTTCTGTTTCTTTAAGGATTTCTGCTACTGTAACCTGGTCGGGTGATTTTGAAAGGCGATAGCCACCCTGATATCCTCTGGCAGTTTTAAGTATGCCGGATTTGTTAAGAATCATAATAATCTGTTCAAGATATTTTTTGGATATATCCTGTCTTTCTGCAATATCTTTAAGTGAAACATAGCCGTCACCCTGATTTTGCGCAAGGTCTATTACCATTCTTAATGCGTATCTGCCACGTGTGGAAATCACAATAATCACCTCTCTGATTAACTATGTTTTGAATTATACTACTAAATCAGTAGACATTCAAGTATTTATTCAGATTTTCTTAAAAAAGCAATAAAACTGACCCTCAGATGTTGCTTATATCACTTGTAAAACCCGTTACTTTATGGTATTATATTACCATGATATTAGTAATTGCAGAGAAGCCAAGCCTTGCCCGTAATATTGTGGCAGGTATTGACTCTAAGATGAAAAAGAATAACGGATATTTTGAGGGCTCAGGCTACATTGTAACCTGGGCTTTCGGTCATTTGTTTTCTCTTTCTGATATTGAGGATTACACAGGCCCTACATCCACAGGCAGATGGAGTATGGAGAATATTCCCTGCTTCCCTGAGAAATTCACCTTTGCCCTGAAGAAAGGCGCTGATAACAAGGTTGATTCAGGTGTGGAGAGGCAGTTTAATACAATTAAAAACCTTTGTAACAGAGCTGATGTTACTGAGATTGTAAATGCAGGGGATGCTGACCGTGAGGGTGAAATAATTGTGCGCCTTTGCATAGATAACGCAAATGTGAGCGGCAAAAAGCTTTCCAGATTATGGCTGCCGGACCAGACCCCCGAAACTGTTAGGGAAGCACTTAAATCAATGAAGGATGAGAGTGAGTATCAGAACCTTGCAAATGAGGGCTTCAGCCGTACATATATTGATTGGCTTTATGGTGTAAACCTTACCCGCTATGCCACCCTTCGCACAGGTGCTTTGCTCAGAGTAGGCAGGGTAATTGTGCCCATAGTTAAGGCTATATATGACAGGGACAAATCTATTGAAAATTTTGTACCCGATATTTATTATGCTCTTGTAAGCAAAGCAGAAACCAATGGTGAGGTAGTTGAGCTTACATCAAAATACACCTTCCCTAAGGAAAAGGCAGCTACTGCCCAGCGTGCATGTGACAAGCTTAATGCTCAGGTTGCAACGGTTACTGCGAAAAAGACAAGCAAAACTACTCTTAATCCGCCTAAACTTTTTTCCCTTTCAAAGTTGCAGAATTACCTTGGCAAAAAGTTCAAAATGCCTATGGATGATTCCTTGCGCATCACTCAGGATTTATACGAAAAGGGCTACCTTACCTATCCACGTACCAATTCAGAGTATCTTGCCACAGCAGAAAAGGATAAGATAAAAACCATTATTAAAAACGTTGCAGGCTTAGGCTATCCCGTAGCATTTGTTGATAAAAAATCAATTTTTGATGACAGCAAGATTGAGAGCCACTCCGCTCTTACTCCTACCTATAAAATTCCAAATCCACAATCGCTGACTGATGAGGAAAAAATAGTATATACAGCAGTGCTCAAGCGCTTTGTTGCAGTATTCTGCTCTGAGCCCTGTATTGCACAAAAAACTGAGATGACCGTAAGTGTAGGTGACTGTGAGGATTATATTCTTAAAGGCACCATTATAGTAGAAGAGGGCTTTACAAAGTTTGATAACTCCTCTGTAAGCGGCAATAAAATTTTACCAAACCTTGAAAA
>JAKSQR010000062.1 GCA_024404065.1 Clostridia bacterium
ACTGTGTGGTGTGCGCCACCTGCCATAATCCACATCTTTGCACCTGTGCAAAGGTCGGGCATTGCTCTCCACATAACTCTTGCTACGGGAAGGTTGGGCATTTCCATAATAGGCTTAACTGCCTCAATATCCTGAACTATAAGGCGAAGACCATCGCCCATATCAATAAGTGATGCTACAACGCCCTTGCCTGCCTTACCTTCAAATACAAGACGTGCAGGGGGATTTTTGCCGCCGATACCAAGATGATGTACCTCAATCTTAGGCTTATCTGCTGCAAGTGTGGGGCAAACCTCAAGCATGTGTGCGCCAAGGGAGTATTCACTGCCCTCTGTAAGGTGATAGGTGTAATCCTCCATAAATGCGGAGCCACCGCCCATACCTTCACACATTGCTTTAATAATGCGTGTCATAGCGGAAACCTTCCAGTCACCTTCACCGCCGTAGCCGTAGCCCATCTCCATAAGTCTCTGAGATGCAAGACCAGGAAGCTGCTCCATACCGTAAAGGTCCTCAAAGGTGTTTGTGTATGCTTTTGCGTCATTAGCATCAAGGAAGCGCTTAATAGCAATTTCTTCCTTTGCCTGATAGCGTACTGATGCAATATCATCAGTATTCATTACATATTTTTCTTTATACTCCTCAACAAGGGCATCTATCTCAGCCTCTGTTACCTTATCCATCTCAGCTACAAGGTCGCCAACTGCCCAGGTATTTACCTGCCAGCCAAGCTGAATCTGAACGCCAACCTTGTCGCCCTCTGTAACGGCAACATTTCTCATATTGTCGCCAAAACGAACTACCTTAAGGCTCTTGCTCTCAGCATAGCCTATAGCACTTCTCATCCAGAGACCAAGCTCTTTAAGGGGAGCTTCATCCTTCCAGTAGCCCATAATTACCTTGCGGGGCATACCCATTCTTGCACCAATGAAGCCATGCTCTCTGTCGCCATGAGCAGCCTGATTAAGGTTCATAAAGTCCATATCAATTTCTTCATTGGGGATTTCTCTGTTGTACTGTGTTGCAAAATGGCAGTAGGGCTTCTGAAGGGCTGCTAAGCCGTTTATCCACATTTTTGATGGGCTGAAGGTATGGCACCATGTAACGATACCATAGCAGTTTTTATCATAGTTTGCTTCTCTTACAAGCTCAGTAACCTCATCTGCGGTTTTAACTGTGCCCTTATATGTAAACTTGCAGGGAATATTTGCATTTGCGTTTATTTCGTTTGCCATTTCCTCAGCACGCTGAGCAACTGTATCAAGCACCTCAGGACCATAAAGATGCTGGCTGCCTACAATAAACCAAAATTCTTTTTCTTTCATTGCCATAGTTATATCTCCTCTCAGCCTTCAACTGCTGCCTTCTCGGCGGCAAGGCCTTTCTTATAATTTGCTATAAACTGCTTGTAGCCTGCAATATCCTCATCGGTAGCTTTAACCTCAAAGGCTTCCTGACTGCCGAATACTACGTTATCAAGGTAATCCTCAAGGGTCTGACCTTCGTTTTTATTTGCCATATAGGATGCAAGTATTGCCATACCCCATGGGCCGCCCTCGCCTGCAGTTTTCATAACAGATACGGGAGCATTAAGAGCAGCAGACATAATGGTCTGACCTGCAATTGGAGCCTTGAAATAACCGCCGTGACCTAAAAGCTTATCAAGCTTAACATTCTCTGCATCAAGTATTTCTTTACCGATTGAGAGAGTAGCTGCTGCGGATGAAAGCTGTGTGCGGGCAAAGTTTGCAAGGGTAAATTTATCCTCAGGGCCTCTCATAAACATAGGCTTACCGCTATCAAGACCTGTGATTACTTCGCCTGAAAGGTAGTTGTAGCCTACAAGACCGCCACAATCCTTATCACCCTCAAGTGCGAGCTCAAACATTTTATCAAGCACCTTGTAAATGGATATATCCATACCCATAGCCTTGCACATATCTGTAAACATACCTGCCCACGCATCAATTTCGCAGGAGCAGTTGTTGCAGTGTACCATGGCAACGGGGCTGCCTGATGGTGTGGTAACCATATCAATCTCTTCATAATATTTTGAAAGTGCCTTTTCAAGCACAACCATTAAGAAAATTGATGTGCCTGCGGAGACATTACCTGTGCGCTGTGCAACGGAATTGGTAGCTACCATACCTGTGCCTGCATCACCCTCAGGTGGGCAAAGGGGTACGCCTGCCTTAAACTCACCGCTTGGGTCAAGGAAAAGTGCGCCCTGCTCTGTAAGAGAGCCTGCATCCTCACCTGCAACTAAAATGGCAGGGAATAATTCCTCTATCTTTTTGGGCTTACCGCCTGTAAGCTCATCAAACTTTTTAACCATTTCGGCATCATATTTATTAACTGTGCTGTCAATGGGGAACATACCACTTGCTTCGCCTATACCAATTACACGCTTGCCTGTAAGCATATAATGAACGTATGAGGCAAGAGTATAAACAGAGTCAACATCCTTTACGTGGGGCTCATTATTAAGCATTGCCTGGTAAAGGTGAGCTATGCTCCAGCGCTGAGGCACATTGAAGCTGAATAAAGCTGAAAGCTTCTCTGCCGCTTCGCCTGTAATTGTATTTCTCCATGTACGGAATTCGGCAAGCTGATTGCCGTTTTTATCAAAGGCAATGTAGCCGTGCATCATACCGCTTATACCAAGTGCCTTAGCCTTTGTAAGCTTAACACTGTACTTTTTCTCAACATCTGCTTTAAGGTTTGCAAAAGCAGTCTGAAGCCCTGTTTTAACCTCATCAAGTGAGTAGGTCCACACACCGTTTTTATAGCTGTTTTCCCAGTCAAAAGCACCTGATGCAAGGGGTGTAGCCTTCTCATCAATAAGCACTGCTTTAATGCGGGTTGAGCCAAACTCAATACCAATGCTTGCACATCCGTTTGCGATTATTTCCTTAATATCCATTTAAGCACTTCCTTAAATCCATATTAAAATAAGTATATAATATATAGGTTTTTTAGTCAATAAAGAATATTAAAATGCTTCCCCCGAAAATTCAGAGGAAGCATAATTTTTAATTATAAGCAATATTTTTCTACCATCTTTGCAACGCCGTCATTATCGTTTGTATCGGTAATATAATCGCAGTGCTCTTTAACAAAATCTGAGGCATTCTGCATAGCAACTGAGAGCCCTGCAATGCTGAGCATACTTAAATCATTTTCGCCATCACCTACGGCAATAATTTCGTCAGGGGTAATGCCGTAATACTCCCCTAATTTTTTAAGTGACTCTGCCTTTGATACCTCTTTATTCATAATTTCAAGGTAACGGGGGTCTGATGTGCAGTAATTTATGCTATCAATATTAAGAGAATCAAGGTATTTTATATTTTCCTGCACCTTTTCGGCTGTATCATACCATATCATTTTTGTAAGCCCCTGCTGTGCAATGGCGTGGCAATCATCAAATAATGTAGGTGCCATACCTGAAAGGCGACCATATCTTTCGCTGCGGTCATCAAGCTTATCGGTATAGAATTTATCCATACTCCAGCAGCAGATGGTAGAGCCACGCTCTATGCCCATTTTAAGCAGCTTTTCTGCTATGTCAGCATCAAGCCCCTTTTCAAAAAGCACCTTGCCTGTATCAAGCTCCACAATTTTACCGCCATTATAGGCAATGGCAGGTGTGCCTAAGTTTTTAAGAAACTCAAAACGGCTGAGTGATGGAGTTGAGCGGCCTGAAACCACAGCAAATTTAACACCGTTTTTGCAGGCTTTATTTATAACGCTTTGTGTATATTCGGTAATCTGCTTTTCGCTGTTAAGCAGAGTGCCATCCATATCCATTGCAACAAGTTTATATCTCATAAAAAGCTCCCTTTGTTTATTCTTAATAGATTAAAACACAAAAATGCGCAAATTTCAACATAACTTTGCTTGAAGAAATCATAAATTAGTATTATAATATATTGCGTTAATTTAATAAGAAACAGAGGCGATAATATGCGCAGTATTTTCAGAAAGAAAGAGCTTGTACCAGTTTCTCTGCTTACAGGCTACCTTGGTGCAGGTAAAACCACACTGCTTAACCACGTGCTCAACAATCAGGAGGGCTATAAGGTTGCAGTAATCGTAAACGATATAGGCGAAGTAAACATTGACGAAACTCTTATTGCAAGAGGCGGCGCAGTGCAGGGTAACGACAGCCTTGTTCCCCTTTCAAACGGCTGTATCTGCTGCACACTCAGTGTAGACCTTATGAATCAGATTGCAGACCTTTGCCGCTCAAGAAAGTTTGACTATATTCTTATTGAGGCTTCAGGTATCTGTGAGCCCGAGCCCATTGCAAACTCAATCTGTATGCTTGATGGCTCTGACCCCAGCGTAAAGGCACCTGCAGTTTGCTACCTTGATAACGTTACAACAGTAGTTGACGCAAAGAGAATGGCAGATGAATTCTCATCAGGTAAAGCCCTTCTTAATGACGATATGGACGAGGAGGATATTGAAAACCTCCTTGTACAGCAGATTGAATTCTGCAACACAATCGTACTTAACAAGGTTGACCTTGTTACTGAGGAAGAGAAAAAGAATGTGCTTGAGGTTATTAAGGCACTTCAGCCCACAGCCAAGATTATTGAGGCTGTAAAGGGTGAGGTTGAGGTTGCAGATATCCTTGCAACAGGCAGATTTAATATGGAAACCGTTCAGAGCAGTGCAGGATGGCTTCAGGCTATGCAGGGCGAAGGTGAAAACTCAGAAACTCTTGCAAAGGAAGAGGAAGAGCATCACCACCATCACCATCATGACCACGATGAAGAGGAGCACGAGCATCACCATCATCACGACCACGATGAGGACTGCGACTGTGAAGAATGCCAGCACGACCATGAGCATCATCACCACCACGATCATGATGAAGATTGTGACTGCGAAGAGTGTCAGCACGACCATGACCATGACCACGAGGAAGGTCACCATCATCACCACCATCACCATCATCATGACCATGACCACGGTGAGGGCGAGGCAGAGGAATATGGCATAGGCACATTCGTTTACCAGAATGTAAAGCCCTTCTCAAAGCAGAAGTTTGAAAACTTTGTATTCAGCGAGTGGCCATCAAATATCATCAGAGCAAAGGGCCTTACATGGATTATTGAGGACCCCAACAACGCTTACATCTTTGAGCAGTGCGGCAAGCAGAAAACTGCTGTAAATGACGGTATGTGGATTGACGCTTTCCCTGAGAAGGAGAAAAAGCAGATTTTTGCTATGAACCCCGGCATTGAAGAAACATGGGATCCCCTCTACGGTGACCGTTGCAACAAGATTGTATTTATAGGCCGTAAGATGGATAAGAAAGCAATTATCAAAGCCCTTGACGATTGTATTTCAGATATCCCCTTCAAAAAGTAATTAAGACACAAAAAGAGCACTCCCTTCGGAGTGCTCTTGATTTTTATAAGTTAAGCAGCAAATGCTCTTACAGCTGAGAAGCCGATATATACTGCATAAACTGCAAGCATTGCAATACCCTGAGCCTTGTAGCCCTTCTGCTTAATAAGCATAGGTACAATTGCAATAAGAGTAACGCCTAAGCAAAGAGGCATATCAATTCTGAAGGAATCAAGGGGAATTGTAAATGGAATTGCTGTGCCTGTACCATTCTCCTTACCCATTGCAACAAACTTACAAATGGGAAGAATAAGTGAAAGGTCAATGATATTTGCACCAACAATGTTACCTACTGAAAGGTTAGCTTCCTTCTTGCGGATAGCTGTAATTGTGGTAACAAGCTCGGGAAGTGATGTGCCGATAGCAACAAGAGTAATTGCAACAATTCTTTCGGGTACCTTGAATACATCCTGTGCAATAACTGTGCCGTGGTCTATAAGAAGGGTTGAGCCTGCAACGATTGCAAGTGCACCTATAATGAACATTACAACCTGCTTAACCATTCCCTTTTTGGAAAATTCAAACTCTTCTTCCTCTTCAGCGCCTTCAAGCTCTGAGTTGCCCTGACGTGCATCCTGTACGTTGTAAACCATAAATACAACAAAGATGATGAAGAGTACTATACAAGCCCAAAGCTGAAGCTCATGCTCACCTGCAGCATTCTTCTGGAAGCAGCCTACCCATAAAAATGCGGCTGAGCCGATAAGAAGTAGGAACTGCTCAAGGAAGCGCTTACGTGAAGCGGTAACAGCCATAAAAATTAAGGCAAGTGCCATAATCATAGCGGTATTTGCCGTAACTGAGCCTATCGCATTACCAATAGCCATATCATTACAGCCGGGCTCACCCTTAATAATAGCTGTAACAGAAACTATCATTTCAGGCAATGTGGTTGCAAAGCTTACGATAGTAGCACCAATGATGAATGTGGGGATTTTTGCCGCACGTGCAATCCAGCTTGCTGCATCAACAAACCAGTCGCCACCCTTTACAACAAGTACAAGGCCTACTGCAAAAAGTACAAATGCAAGCACCTTGCCAAGCACTGTTGCGGAATCATAAAATACGGTATCAATCATAAAAAATAAAACCTCCGTTATTTGCTTAGTGCAAAAACAGAGGACATAATGAGACCACTGCCTTTGCAGATAAGTCTCGTCATTTAATGCAAAACCAGAAGATGTAATCTTCAGTATGTTGGCAATGCAACGCTATGCGCTGACTACTCCCTTACAAGGCAAGATTTTACCAAAAATATGCAATAAAGTCAAGGCATTTTGCCTATATAATAATTTAAGGCACCTGCAAAGAGGTGCCTTTGTTTTTAATATTCAAGCTCAGCGTCAGAGTCGCCTATACCTTCCTTATGAAGCAGGGGCATAATAAGAGCTGAAATACTCTCTATACCGATTGAGTTAAGCTTTTTCTTAAAGGGCTTTGTAAGGCTGTCCGCAGTTTTAAGGAAGCCTACCGCAACCCTATACTCGGGTGAATTAACATCAAGGTCAGCATCGCCCTTATAGAGGTTAGATACTACATCTGTGATAAATGGCACAGCAAGTTTCTTTTTAATGGGGGCTATCTCCTTACGGCTTACACCATTTCTGAGCCTTGTAAGCCTCCATACCTTACCAAATGAAAGGCGGTTAAGCACCTTTGCAACAGGTCTTATAATAGGCTTAAGCTTTGCGGATTTTTCCTTTGAAATGCTCATACCAATTGCAAGATTCTGGAATGTGGGGTAATCGTGCTCAGCAGAGTTTAGCATATCCTCAACAACGCCGAGGAAAAGCTTTTTGGTGTAATCTGAAAGAGGCATACCCTCAGTATCAAGGCCGGGCACATCTTTAATAAGCACGCTGCTTATGGAGATTTTTCTCTCATCAGGGTTTATTGTTGCGTGGCGGTAATAGGGTGGGAAGCCTACTAAAGCGGATGTGGAAACATCATAGCAGATATTGCCCTTTTCGCTCTTGATTGAGGTTATATTCTGAATATGGCTGTGGCCTGTAAATATGCAGGGAATACCCATATCCGCAAACTGCTTTGCTCTCTCCTCACCATCCTCAAGTAAATCATTAGGGCCTATAATTTTATACAAGGGGGATGGAGTAAGCACAGGGTGATGGGTCATTGCAACAATAAACTGATTATCCTTATGGGCAAGCTCAACCTGCTCCTCAATCCATTTAAGGCAGTCATCATCATAGCCTGCGTGGTCCTTGCCGTGGTCATCATTAAGGGCAAGAAGCCTGTAACCATCAGCAAGCTGTGCAGTGTAGCACATAGAGGGCATGTGTACGCTTAAAGCCTTATCAAAGCTGAACTCTGTGTAATAATCATAAAGCATTTCTCTTGTAAATGCAGGCACAGGCACCTGATTATGATTCTCGTCATAGCCGTATGATTTTTCATTCTGACGATAGTCGTGAGTGGCTGTGGTAACAAAAACATTTTTGCCCCTTGCCTGCAATTGCCTGAGTAATTCTCTCATCTCCTCGTGAGATGTGTATTCGCCATTATTGGTAAGGTCGCCGCTGATAAGTACAATCTCGGGCTCACCGTCATTGCAGATTTCATCAAACACATATTTGATTATTTCCTCACTGCCACGGCGATACTGCTGCTCCCTTTTAGGTGGAAAAGCATAAGGATTGCCTGCAACCCAGTTTTTCTTTGAATAATAATGGGTATCTGTAATAATTACTAAAGATAATGGATTCATAATTTCACTCCTAATATAATGCCAAAGCATTTATATTTTCATTATACATAATAATTG
>JAKSQR010000063.1 GCA_024404065.1 Clostridia bacterium
GATTTAATCGGTTAATAAGCAAAAAGGCGTGACATAAGCCACGCCTTAATTATTTTACCTTGTTGTCATCTGTGAAATGCCTTTAATGTTGTTTATTGCCCAGTCCTCAACATCCTGTACAAGTACAGAGTCGCAGTATTCACAGCGTGTTGCATTGTTAATGCTTATAGGTGCGCCACAGTGTGGGCATACGCCGTCAGTTATTGCAGAGCCTGTCTTTGCACCTGATTTACGCACAAAGCTGAATTCATATTCCATGTGCTTCTTATCAGTTTTGTTGCCCCTTACAACTGCACCTGTGCTGTCATCAAGTATGTAGTCATTAAGGGTTGCGCTTATGTTTACAATAATCTGGTCAAGTGCGCCTGTCTGAGTGAAGCCTACGGGCTCAACCTTGGAAACGGAAAGCACTCTTACAACATTGGTCTGACCATTCATTCTGTAATTCTGAAGCTGAAGGTCATTCTTCTCATAGAAAGCATCGGTAAGATACTGCCTTACGCTCTCAAGATTCTTGGCAGTCCATGCGGACTGAAGCTTAGTATAAACATCTGCGCAGAAGGTCTTGAATTCTTCTATATCAAAGTTTTCGTCAAGCTTCTGGTATTCGCCCATACCCTTCAGGGTCTTGATGTCGGTGCGTGCTGCGCCCTGAGGTCTTGGTCCCTGAGGCTTATAATTATTGCCCTTGAATTTATTCTTGTTGCGTTTTCTTCTTACTACTGCAACACCAATATCAAAGCCACCAATAATCATAAGCAGCAAGCCAACGAATGTATCATTCTGGTCCTTATAAATGCTGCTTGATGAAATACCCTTTGTAGCTGCAAGTGCCCCTGCAACGGTGTAGTAATAAAAGATATCATCATAAATATCGGTTGAGAAGCCTATACCATCGTGGGTTGTGTAGCTGTAATTGCTTGAGCTTGAGCTTGAGCCTGATGAGCCACCATAGCTTCCGCCACTGTCATAGCCGCCGCTGTCATAGCCGCCGCCAAAATCATAGCTGCCTCCACCAAAGTCGGAGCCGCCGCCATAGTCACCAAAATCTGCCTTAGCCATCTGCAATGGAGCAGCTGTAATTACAAGGGCAAGAATAATTGCCAATGCTGCAGCGTAGACTTTACCTGCCTTTTTATTTTTCTTAATAATAGAAACGCAGGCGATAATTGTAAGCACAACCGCAATGAATAAAAAGCTGATGGCAAGGGAATCTGTTTCGTCAGTTATTTCCCCCAGCATTTCGCTTACGGTTATAGCACCTTCACCAATGTAAGAGCCGCTTGTATTTACAATAGTATTTCCCTGCTGCATACCTGCAACGGAAATCTCTTTAACGCAGTCAAAGGGAATATAATAATAGGTAACTCTAAAATCGCCTAACCTATGGATTTCCGGGTCGCCTGAGTAGTATTTACCATCTGTGTAAAGCTTAAGGTTATATTTATTGTCAACATCCTTAAGGTTTGTAACAGGTATTCTTTCGCCTTCCTCAAAGGGTCGGTTATGTGAATCTACCTCATAAATAAAATCATCTGAAAGCTTCAGCTTACCTTCGCCTAAGCTTACGCTGCCTAAAAATACACTATCCTTAAGGTCCTCAGGGAAAAGGGGATTTTCATAGGTGAGTGTACCCTTGTATTTAATGTTTTTCTCCTGTGTTGTGCGGAAGCCTATAAAGGATTCGTCCAGGCTTGAGTCTATGTAATACTGGTACATTTCCACATCCCTTACAAGCACCCAGCCATCTGCGGTAATGCCTGTAAGTGGGTCAACAGGGGCTTCATCAAGCTGTGGTATGCCTGAGGTAAAAATGGTTTTGCCCTCATTCTCAGCATATATTATGCCATCTTCAACCTCAGTATAATCAACTCTTCTTGTAAGTACACCGGTAATAGCATTGGAAATACCTGCTACAGCAAAAAATAAGATAAATGAAAAAAGGACAACTCTGCCTGTGCTTAAACTTTTAAGTTTTTTTAATATACTCATACACTCAGTCCTTTCTTATATTCCTACATAAAACTCTGCAAGGGATTCAGTAAGGGCACGGTAAACTGCAGCTTCAAGGTATTCGCTGTAGGTTTCCTTCTCTGCAAGGTTAAGAGTAGTGCCGTCTGAATTGCTTACGGATGCAAAGCTTCTGTGGTTAGTACCGCCTATTATGATTGTATCCGTCTCCTTAAAGCCCTTTGCCTCAAGTGAGCTCATTACCTCGCTGATATCGGTAATTTCGCCCTGTGCCTCTTTCAGCATATAGGTTAAAAGGTAAATATCGCCTGATGGTATTCTGTCAGAGTAATTCAGAATTTTATCTGAAAGATAGGTCCAGTTATTGATTTTTGCCCTCTCATCTGAGATGGTGAAGGGCTGATTTTTGCCTGCCTCATCCTTTGTGTAGATGTTATTTATCTCAAGGAAAATATCCATAAGTGACAGCACATCACCGCTTAAGACCTGATACTCATCATACATACTGCAGATAGTCCACAGACTGTCAGATAATTTTAATGCAGAGTCCCTGACATCCTCAGGCAAAAGCTCGGAGCTATTTTTAATCTCTGTTGCGGTTTCATTCCACTGCCTCAGGGTTTCTATATCAAAATCTGCAAGCAATGTGGCATAGTGGCTGTTTATGGTTATGCGTAAATCCACATAGTCTGAAAGCACCTCTGCCTTTTCACCACCTGATTTTTTAAGGTAGGATTGGCTCTGCTTAAACTCATTTGATACTGCCTTTGAGGTAGCCAGACGGTAGTAAAGGGGATTTTTTATTACAAGAAAAGCTACAAGCACTATAATGGCAAATACTATTGCTGCAAGGCCTGCAATAAGCCCTGTGGGTTTTTTCTTTTTATCGGCAAACTGATTGCCATTAGCGTAATCCATAGCTTTTCTCCTTTCAGTTTATTTTGCCCTTGATAGGTGAGCTTAAAATATAGGGGAAGTTATTTATAAGGCTGCTCAAGGGTCCTGTTACACCTTCTGACTCAAGGTGCTCCTCAGCAATTTTGCCAAGGGTATCTATAATTGCGTCTGTGGCAGATACATTCTCTGAAGTCATAACCACAGTTTTGTTGTTAAATTCAAGGTAAAGGCGTTTTTCGTTTATTGATTCAAGAGGTCTTACCTGAATTTCAAGTGTTTTTTCGTCCTTCCACGCTGCAGCACAGATTATTTTATAATCCATACCGGAGATAGTCATATCATCATATTTCATAGTGCCGTCCATAGAGCACTTAATCATATTATGGTCGGTGCCCTCATCCCAGCTGAAGGTACAGCCCTGCTTTGTAAAATCAAGAACGATATTATTTATATTGTCGCCCTTTTCGGTTATAAGGTAAATGCTTGTAAGTGGCAGCATGGAGTAGGGCACACCAAGTGCATTGAGCAAAATGTTGCTTCTGAACTGAAGCACCTTGCCCTTGACGGCTTTTTCCATCTCCTCATTACGCTCGCTGCATATAATGGGCACACTTTTAAGTGAGGGAAGGTTATTTGCTTCTGCTCCCACATCCTTGCAATCTATAAGCATACGGTGAAGGTGCCTGAAAATGCAGTCCCTTGTTTTTTCTACTGCAAGATGGCTGCAGGTGCAGATGAATGCAACGTCGTAGTCACCTGCCATTACAGCATACTGTGAGAAGGAGGCGTCAGCCATAAAGGAGTGCCTCAGGTTGCCTGCCCTTACCATAAAGCCGAAGTCGGTGCAGGTGTTTTTATTGTTAAATGGTATATCCCTTGCCTGTATGGTGGTCATCTCGGTAACATACTCAGCGGGTATAACCTGCTTGTTTTTATATACGCCCTTATTCATAAGGCACAGGGAAATTCTTGCAAGCTCCTCAGGGGTAAGATATAAGCCCCAGTAACCACCCTCAATGCCTGTGCTGTCTTTTTCCCAGATGGGGGCAGAGTCAAACTCAAGTGGCTCATAAAGCCTTGGGGTAAGATACTCTGTAAGGGTTTCGCCTGTAATCTGCTTTAATATATCGCAAAGCACACAGATGTTTTCTGCGTTGTAGTCGGGAGTTTTGCCGGGCTCACCAATCCATTTGGATGAAAAGAAATTTTTAAGCCTTACCTCTGCATTTCTCAGGCTGATGGGTGCCGCTTTTTTGCCTGAGGTCATAGTAAGCAGATGGCGTATTCTCATTCTTTCAAGGTATTTATCCCTTTTTGGTGGTCTGAATTCAGGAAAAAAGTCTATTACCTTTGAGTCAAGTGAGAGGAGGTTTTCTTCAATGGCAAAGCCGATGGCAATGGCTACAAGCACCTTGCCCATGCTGAATACACACTGCCTTACATCCCTGCCGTAGGGTGCCATGTGGGTTTCCCATGCTACCTTACCATAGCGGAGAATCATAAGTGAGTGGACCTCAATTTTATTAAACTCAAAGTCATTAAGCAGTGCCTGAAATTCACGGGAATTTATGCCGACCTGCTCAGGAAAATCTGCATTTGGTATGTTTTTGCCTGCCATAATTTCAAGCACCTCCTTTAAGTGTATTATTATCCATTTTACATACTTATACAGTATATTATTATAGCAATAAATAAGCAAAAATACAAATACAAGTTATAGTTATAAAAGCACACTGCGGCACTACATATTTGAAAATGCACATTTTATAAAAATAAAATCTCCCCAATCTCTGATGAGAAAGGGGAGTGGGTAAATTCATAAAATCAGGCGGGCTTTTCCATTATTTCAAGCACCTTTTCAATTACGGAAAGCTTGCTGTCACCCTTTGCAAGCCTTACAGAAAGGTAGGGCTTGCCGTTGCCTGCACTAACTGTAAATCTGCCGCTGAAGGCGGGGGCAATTTTATAGACCTTATCCATATCTATATCGTTTACCTTAAATACAATTCTTTCGCCCTCAAGACCGATTTCATATATATCCTGCTGTGCTGCTCTGTTTCTTATGGTAGAAATCTTGATAAGACCCATTACACTTTCAGGCGGCTCACCGAAGCGGTCAATAAGCTCGTCGGTAACGTCAAGGGCATCCTCACGGCATTTTATATCCGCAATACGGCGGTAAATCTGAAGCCTCTGAGGTACGGATGAAATATACTCGGCAGGTATGTGGGCATCAATGGGCAAATCAATAAGGCATTCTTTTTCGGGCTGCTGAGGTGCCTCACCCCTCTGCTCACTTATAGCCTGCTCAAGCAGTTTAATATACATATCATAGCCTACGGATTCCATCTGACCGTGCTGGCTGGAGCCTAATACGTTGCCTGCGCCTCTCAGCTCAAGGTCACGCATAGCAATGTGGAAGCCTGAACCGAATTCAGTAAATTCCCTGATGGCGTCAAGTCGCTTCTCAGCAATCTCTGTAAGCTGTTTGCCTCTTGTAAAGGTGAAATATGCACTTGCTCTACGGGATGAACGACCTACACGACCTCTTATCTGATGCAGCTGAGCAAGACCCATTCTGTCTGCATTCTCTATGATAAGTGTGTTTACATTAGGTACATCTACGCCTGTTTCAATAATTGTGGTGCATACAAGTATGTCAATTTCACCCTCAAGGAGCCTGCGCCATACCTCGCTTAATTCTTCCTCACTCATTTTGCCGTGACCTATGGCAATGTTTGCATCGGGGAGGAATTTTTTAATTTCTGCGGCCTTTCGCTCAATGGTTTCAACCTTGTTGTAAAGATAGTAAACCTGACCGCCTCTGCGAAGCTCCTGCTCCATAGCCTGAGCTAATATATCCATCTCCTGCTCAATTACATAGGTCTGTACAGGGTGTCTGTCAAGGGGAGCCTCCTCAATTACGCTCATATCCCTTATGCCGCTCATAGCCATATTAAGGGTGCGGGGGATAGGTGTAGCGGTGAGGGTAAGCACATCAACCTCGGGGAAAAGAGTTTTTAATTTTTCCTTCTGTGCAACACCGAAGCGCTGTTCTTCGTCTATAACAATAAGTCCTAAATCCCTGAAGGCTACATCCTTTGAGATAAGCCTGTGAGTGCCTACAACTATATCAACAGAGCCTCTCTTAACGCCCATAAGAGTTTTGTCAATCTCTTTCTTTGTGCAGAATCTTGAAAGCATACCTGTTTCAATGGGGAAGCCCTCAAAACGCTTTAAGATGGTCTGATAATGCTGAAGGGCAAGTATGGTGGTAGGCACAAGTATTGCAACCTGCTTACCATCTGCAACGCACTTGAATACTGCACGCAGTGCAACCTCAGTTTTGCCGAAGCCTACATCACCACAAAGGAGTCTGTCCATTGGATATGGCTTTTCCATATCCCTTTTTATTTCTTTTATACAGCGAAGCTGGTCGTCAGTTTCCACATACTCAAAACGGCGTTCAAAATCGTTTTGCATATCTATATCCGGGCTGAAGGCGTGGCCCTCAATTTTAAGCCTTTTACTGTAAAGCTCAATAAGCTCCTTAGCCATATCCTGAACGGAGGATTTAACTCTTGAGCGGGTCTTCTGCCAATCCTTACCACCAAGCTTATTAAGCTTAATCGTTTTGCTTTCGCTGTTGCCACCAATGTATTTTGAAACCTGGTCAAGCTGAGTTACAGGTACATATAAAACATCGCCCTTATCGTAGCGGATTTTAATATAATCCTTTACTACGCCCTGAGTTTCAAGGCTGTTAATGCCCTCAAAAATACCTATACCATGGGCGGCATGTACTACATACTCACCCTTGTGCAGCTCAGTAAGATTATTAAATGCGTGCTTACTTGATTTGCGCACCTTTTTTGCCTTTATGGCAGTCTGGGCACGGTAGGTAAAAATAGTGAATGCGGCGCTTGGATATTCCATACCGAAGGAGATACCGCCGGGTAAAATTGTTACCTTATCCTGTGGAAATTTTTCGGGCCATTCCTCATAGTAAATACTGTCTATGCCCTCAGTTTTTAGGTCCTCACTAAGCAGCTGAGCGGCCTTTTCTGTGCCTGCAAGCACAACTGAGGTGTAGTTGGGTCTGTGCATTCTGCCCTCTAAATCCTCTACAAGGGCACTTATTGAGCCACTCCATGGGGTAAGCTGCTTTGCGGAGAAGGTAATAAGCTCCTTTACACCTGTATCAAAGCTGCCACGGGGCAGGTTATCAAGGTAAACTACGCCCATGTCGGTGTAAATTTTATGAAGCTCGTTATACTCAAGGTTATATCTTTCAAGGCCTCTGCAAAGGGTACCATCCATAAACAGCGCCTTAACAGTTTCGTGCTGAAGCTGTACTGCGGAGTTGAATTTATCCTGCACGGCAAAGCTCTCACATACAAAAAGCATTGCGTCCTTGCCATAGTCAAAAATACCACCTGCGTCAGGGTAAATAAGGGGCATATATTTATCGGCACAGTTAATTCTTATACCGCCTTGCATATTGTCAATTTCGGCTCTGAGCATTTTTAAGCCGTTGCCTCTTATACGCTTTTCAGCAATGTGCTTTTCAATTATGGCAATAAGATTTTCTTCAGTTATAAGTATCTCTTTTGCAGGGGTGATTCTTACATTATCAAGAAGCTCTGTTCTTCTCTGGCTGTCTAAATCAAAAGAGAAAAGGGAGTCCACCGTGTCGCCCCAGAATTCAATACGGCAGGGCTCTTTTGCGTCGGGGGGGAAGAAATCCAGAATACCGCCTCTTACTGCAAACTGACCGGGACCGTCAATCTGCTCACAGGCAGTGTAGCCGCTTTTTACAAGGGCAGTTGACAGCTGATTTATATCATAATCCTCACCTGCCTCAATGGTAAGTGAGTTGCTCATAAGCATTTCGGGTGGAATTGTAAGCTGTGTGGCAGCCTCTGCGGAGAATATAACGCAATCGAAGTTACCTGTCAGCATTTTATCCAGCACATTAAGGCGGGTATGCTCATACTCACGTGAAACGGTTTCGTTTATTCTGTAGGATAAATCCCTTGCAGGGAATACATAGGCACGCATACCAAAGGTGGTTAAATCCTGAGCCATACGGGTTGCGCTTGATTCATCAGGGGTAAGCACCAGAGCTTTTCTCTTAAAGCCTGTGCAGAGTGATGAAATTACATGAGCCTTATGAATGTATGAAAGACCTGTTGCGCCCAGCGGCAGCCTGTTTTTGTGTATGGCTGTAACCATTGAGCGAAACTCAGGTACGGTTTTTGCAATGTCGGTAAAGCAATTCATATATTTACTCCAAGATTACGAAGGTC
>JAKSQR010000064.1 GCA_024404065.1 Clostridia bacterium
GCCATTGCGTTTGTGCCGTCGCTCTTGTAGCTGTAGTTTGCGAATGAGTGGTCATTTGAAAGGCTTGTACCGCTGGAGTAAACTGTGTTGCCGTTTGAGCAGATTGCCTGTGCTCTGTCGCTTTCAGAACCGCCGAAACCGGTCATAACGCCTAACTTACCGCCGTTTGAGATAACACCTACAAATGAGTCATAGTCGCCGTTGTTACCAAATGCGAAGTCTCTGTTTGTAGAGGTGGAGTAGCCTGTTATAGCATAGCCGCCGTTAACTGCGGTAATACCTGTTACCATATCGTTTTCAAAGCCGATAAGTGGAGTTCTCCATGCAACGTCGCCTGTGGAGTTAATCTTAACAACCATACCGTCTGATGTACCTGCAGGGCCACCATTGTAGATGCCCTTGAAGGAGCCTTCATTAGAGGTCTTGCCTGCTGTGTAGGAGCCTGCAATTACGCAGCCGTTATCGTTAGCTGCTGTAATGTTGCTGAGTGTTACATTACCCAAATCATAGAAGCTCTTAACCCACTCACGGGTGCCATCTGCCTTATATTTGCATACAACTGTGTATTTCTTGTTTGCTGAGGGATGGTCAAGCTTAGCAAAGTCGCCGTCCTTTGTGATAACCTCTGCTACGGTGTAAACTGTACCGCTTGAGGTTACGCATACATCCTTGATTGCACAGTTCTTTTCGCCGCCCATTGCTTTCTTCCAGATGATGTTACCGTTTGAGTCGCACTTTGCAACAAAGCCGTTATTCTCATACTGGGTTGCGCCCTTGAAATCGGCATCCTTACTTTCGGTTTCGCCAGCTATTACAAAGCCACCGTCGGGTGTAGCTGCTACTGCGTAAATCATATCAGCACCGCTGCCGCCTACAAGCTTTGTCCAGAGCTTTTTACCGCTTGCGTTATACTTAATGATTACACCCTCTACTGTGCCCTTGCACTTGTAGCCGGAGTCAGTATTAAGCTCTTCTGCAAGAGTTTCACCAACAACAACTACTGAACCGTCAGAAAGAGTAACAACATCATTAAACTTAACTATATCATCAGCACTGAGGGTATCTTCCCACACCTTTTTGCCTGATGTATCGTTCTTTACTATAAGGCCGTTTGTAATGCCGTTTTTCTTGGAGGAGTTACCTACTGAGATAACACCGTCTGATGTAGCTGTGTTACCTGAGAATAAGCAATGTGCGCCTGTGCCGTAGGTGTTACCGCCATCAGCCTTAACTGCACCAATCTTGTATGCAACAGTCTGGAAGGTTTCGCCTGTATACTTAACGGTGGTAGTCACATTGTTACGCTTTGTTGTGCCGTAGGTTGTAATCTTATCTGTGCTGGAAGGAATTTCAACAGCAGCTGTGGTAGTAGCCTTTGCAGTTGTACCATTCTGGTTAATTGCAGTAGTGGGAGCTGCTGTGGTGGTTACCTTGGTAGTGTAAACTATTGTTACATTACCTTTCTTATCAGTAACTGCCTCTGCACCCTTATCTGCTGCTGCAGATGAAATCTCTTTATACTGCTCATCATTAACTGTGCCGGATTCCTTAACATCAGCCTTTGAGTAGATTTCGCTTACATCCTCTTTACCTGCTTCAGTTACCTGAACGCTGGGGTCTTTTTTGATAACGGTATCGTTATTGCCGTCTGTTTCAACGGTGTAGCCCTTCTTTTCGGCTACCTCCTTAACCTTTTCAATCTGCTCATCAGTAAGCTTATTAAGGTCACCATCAAAGTTTTTAGCTTCATCGCCTAAAGCCTCTGAAACAATGCCTACAAGCTCAACATCTGAAATATCTACTGGCTCATAAGTGCCGTCTGCACCCTGCTGCCACTGTGGATTTGGCTCAAGTGTGGAAGTATCGTCATCGCCGCCTTTTTTGAATGAACAGGCTGTCATAACTGACATAACCATAAGGAAGCACACAGTGATGGATACTATCGCTGTAAATTTATTCTTCATCGGAAAATCCCCTTTCCATATTAGTATACACAATAACTTTATCATAATAACCACATTAAATCAATGCTTTTATTTTAATTAAAAAATAATTTACATTCAATTACTATATGTTGTATAATAGCCTAAAATACTTACCTGAGGTACACTATGACAAAAAAGCAAAAGGCTCTTGAAGCCGTAGAAGCACTGAAAAAAAGATACCCCGATGCAATCTGCTCCCTTAATTATGAGGACCCTTTGCAGCTTATAATTGCTACACGACTTTCTGCACAGTGCACAGATGCAAGGGTTAATCTTGTTACTCCTGCTCTGTTTGAAAAATATAAAACAATTGATGATTTTGCCGCTGCCGATGTGAAGGATGTAGAGGAGCTTGTACACTCCTGCGGATTTTTCAGGGCAAAGGCAAGGGATATAGTGGGCATGTGCCAGAAGATGATAGCAGATTTTGACAGCAAAGTGCCCGATAATTTAGATGACCTTACCTCTCTGCCCGGAGTAGGCAGAAAAACCGCAAATCTCATTATGGGAGATGTGTATAAACAGCCTGCTGTTGTGGCAGATACACACCTTATCAGAATTTCAAATTTACTTGGTCTTGTAAGCACAAAAGACCCCTACAAAGTGGAGCTTGAATTAAAGAAAATTTTACCCCCTGAGGAGAGTAATGATTTTTGTCACAGATGTGTTTTACACGGCAGAGATACCTGCATTTCAGGCAGGCCAAAATGTGCTGATTGCTGCATGAATTCCATTTGTTCACATGGTGTGAAAACTCTGAAAAATAGTGAATAACTCCGTGAATAAAGTGAATAAAAATCGCAAAAACCCTTGATTTTACTTGATTTTCAGCGTGAAAAACCCACTTTTTTCACATTTTGAGGCTAAACTATGAACAAAAATAAATTCTACGTATTGCACAAAAATTGCTTTGATATTTGTATTTCTCTTGACTGCGGTCAGTCATTTCGTTGGAAAAAGACGGGAGAAAATTCCATGCACGGAGTTGCCTTTGGAAGGGCACTTGATGTGGTGGATGAAGGGGATAAAATTATCCTTTACGGAGCAGATGAAAAGGACTATGAAAACATCTGGAAAAGCTACTTTGATATTGACCGTGATTATACTGAAATCTGCAAAAAATTTCTTACAGATGAAAGCCTTAAAAAGGCGGTTGAAACCTACCCCGGAATACGGATTTTAAGGCAGGATAGCTGGGAGGCTCTCTGCTCCTTTATCATTTCGCAAAATAACAATATCCCTCGCATTAAGGGTATAGTTGAAAGGCTCTGCGAAACCCTTGGTGACGACCTTGGTAATGGCGATTACTCATTCCCTTCACCTGAAAAGGTGCTGGAGGCAGGGGCTGATGGGCTTGCAAACCTGAGGGCAGGCTTCAGAGTAAAATATATATTGGATGCCGCTCAGAAGGTAGCTGACGGCTCAGTGGATTTTGAAAAAATAAACAATACCGACAACCTTGAGGAAGCTGCAGAGGAGCTGAAAAAGATAAAGGGCGTTGGGGATAAGGTTGCTGCCTGCACCCTGCTATATGGCTTTGGCAAGGTGGATGCATTACCAATAGATGTATGGGTTAAGCGAATCCTTTCAGAGCTTTACCCTGATGGCTTACCTGAATGCACAAATGGTGTAAAGGGTATAGCACAGCAGTATCTTTTCCATTGGCGCAGAAATATTGATGAACAATAAAGGCGATTTTGTCTCTCCGTTAAAAAAGCGGAGAGATTTTTTGTATATAATTGTGAATTGTTATGCCTATATAATAAATGATATAATAAACTGAATTTTTATGTTATGGAGCAGTCTATGGAGAAAATACTTGAATTTGACCTGCTTATTTTTACCTTTATGGATAAGCTTATTGCGGTATGCCCCTGGCTGAATGCAATAGTGCCTGTTATCACCCGTGGTGGTGAGTGGGTATTCTGGCTTATAGTTGGTCTTGTGCTTTTAATTCCACAAAAAACACGCAAAATTGGTATAGGAATGCTTTGCGCTACATTTATCAGGTTGCCTCTTAATGAAGCACTGAAGGATGTAATCTGCAGACCCCGTCCCTTTGCCCTTTTTAATCCTGAAATTGCAAGGCAATGTATAGAGGGCTATGTTGATACAAAGGGTGAATTTGTAAAGGGCTGGATGAAACCTGAGTATTTACAGCAGGTTAAGGATAATATGGCAGGCTTTTCACCTGAGTTTATTCAGAAATGGCTTGCTGCCTATAAATATCCTTATGAGCTTGGCTACCATTTCTCTCATGGATATTCCTTCCCCTCAGGTCACACCTCCGCCGCCTTCAGTGGCGCACTTGGCATGCTGTTTATGTGCAAGGGCAAAAGGCAGAAGCTTATGGGCTGGTGCTTTACAATTTTTGCCTGCCTTGTAGGTTTAAGCAGAATTTACCTGCACGTGCATTATGCAACCGATGTATTCGGTGGTATCGTTGTAGGTCTTGCCTGCGGATTAGCCGGCTTTGCAATCGGCACACTTATCTATAATAAAATTGTTATTCCCCTTGAAGAAAAAATAAAAGCAAGGCTCACAAAATTTGAAGCAGATATGGAGAAAAAATCATGAAGCTGAGTATAGATTCAAATAAAACCTATCAGCAGTTTAAAGGCATAGGCGCCTCAGGCGCATGGTGGGCACAGGTAGTAGGCAAATGGACTGCCACAGAGCCCGATGGCACTCTCACAAAGGATAAAATTGCCTCCCTGCTTTACAGCAAAGAGGACGGCATTGGCATGCACATTTACCGCTACAATCTTGGTGGCGGCTCCGCTCAGAGTGGTAATGGTAACTACTGGAATGAGGACCGCCGTGCAGAGAGCTTTGACGCAGGTGAAGGCAAGTACGATTTCACCGCTGATGAGGGTGCAGTTTATATGATGCGTAAAAGCGTTGAAATGGGCGCTGACGAAGTAATATTCTTTGTGAATTCTCCCATTGAACGCCTTACCAAAAATCATTGGTCTCACGTAGATAAAAAAGAAACTGGCAGATGTAACCTGCCCAAAAAGAATGTAGCTCCCTTCTGCAACTATGTGCTTGATGTTACTGAACATTTTAAGAATGAAGGCTTGCCCATTAAATATATTTCACCCATCAATGAGCCCGTCTGGGTGTGGAATGGTGGTCAGGAAGGTTGCCACTATATGCCCCGATTTGCAGGTAAAATTATGCGCCATTTTGCCATTGAGCTTAAAAAGCGTGAAGGTCTCAAAGGCGTTAAATTAAGCGGACTTGAAAATGGTGATATCCGCTGGCTTAATAAGTGCTACACCCGTAACCTTATGAAATATAAGGAAACCCGTGAAATGATTGACGCAGTTGATATTCACTCATATTTTCTTCACCCCATAAAGCCTTTCCTGAGCGACAGGCTTGCATATATGAGGCGCTTCAGAAAGTTTGTGGAGCGTAAATACCCTGATAAAGGCATTGTAATGAGTGAATGGTGCCACATGCAGGGCGGCAGAGATAAAACCATGGCATCCGGTATGGTTACAGCCAACACAATGGTGGATGATATGACCATTATGAATGCTATGAGCTGGCAGCATTGGATTGCCTGCTCACCTGTAGATTACTGCGATGGTCTTATCTATGTGGATTATGAAAAGCAGACCTACGATATGACAAAGAGATATTACGTTACAGGTAACTTCTCAAAGTATATTCCACTTGGTGCAGTAAGAGTTGAGGCATCCACAGACGATGCTGATATAAAGGCAATTTCCTTTACAAAGGGCGATAAAATAATCACTGTGCTTGTAAATAACAGCGACAGTCCTAAGGATTATATCCCCGAAACTGATATTAAAATTGCGGTTACTGATAAAAACAACGACCTTGCTGAGCGTGAGTGCAAAGCAGGCTCTGCAGTAACCATCACACCCCAGTCTGTAACAACTATTATCTACGAGGTGTAATATGAATAAAATTCTTGAAACAATTAAAAACCTGCCTAA
Organism: Clostridia bacterium; assembly: GCA_024404065.1. GTDB lineage: Bacteria > Bacillota > Clostridia > Oscillospirales > Acutalibacteraceae > CAG-177. The sequence continues at coordinate 5,957 of JAKSQR010000064.1, forward strand.
GCTGCTTAAAAAATATTGGAAGGTAGCTCCCGAAGGCAGATATATGAGCTATAAAGAGATTGCCGCTTATGCCACAGGTAGTATCGGTGTAAGAGTTATTATTTACTGTGTAAGCCAGATGCTTGTAGCTGTAGGCAACACTCTTGTAGGTAATACAATCGGCATTAACCCCAGAGCAATTTATATCATTTATATCATCAGCCTTATTTCAGCATTCCCCCTTACTGCTTTAAGGGCGAATATGATAGATAATACCCGAAGCATGAAGGGTAAATACAGACCCTATCTTGTTACAATGGGTCTGCCCACAGCCATACTCGGCACACTTTTTGTATGGATGCCTTATGCAAAGATTGACTCCTACTATGTAAGCACATTAGGTCAGATGGAGGGCTCACAGAGAGCACTTATAGTTAAGTGTGCAATCGTGCTTGCATTTAACATCGGCTTCCAGTTTTTCTATAATTTCTATACCGAAACAAACGACAGCCTTATCAACGTTCTTTCACCCAATTCAATTGAGCGAAGCGACGTACTTTCAATCAAAAATATTGTCGAGAATATTTCCCCATCTATTCTTTCTATCTTTTTCCCATTATTTGCAAAGCTCATCACAGGTGAGGATACCCTCTTTGATATAAGAATTTACAAGTATCTTTTCCCACCAATGCTTATAGGCGGTTTCCTTATTTCCCTTGTAGCTTATGTTAACACAGAGGAAAAAATTGTTCAGGCAAAATCCCACTTTATTCAGATTAAATTTGTGGATGCCTTCAGGCAGGTTGCCCGCAATAAATATTTCTGGATTATTTCCCTTGGTAGCTGGCTTGGCTTCCTTGAGGGCGCATTCGGCAATATTATTCAGTGGCTTTATAACTATCAGCACGCCTGCACACCCGGTCAGTATTCACTTATTATTGCCATCTCAGGCAACGCCTCCTTCTGGCCAAATATTATAGCTCCTTACTTCATCCGTAAGTTTGGTAAACGCAAGGTGCTTATATTTACAAATGTGCTTAACATAGGTCTTATTGCAATTATGTACCCCGCAGTAAGAATTGCTACACAGAATGCAGCACTCTCCATCTGGATTATGCTTGTATGCGTATTTGTAAATACACTTATCACAGGTCTCGGTCATCTTCTTGGCTCAAGTATAAATGCAGATATCAGGGATTATCAGCAGTATATAAGCGGCGAGAGAATTGACGGTATGTTTGCTGCAGTAGGCCTTGTAGGTAATGTTATAGGCATTGTTACAGGCGCTATTCTTCCCGAAATCTACAACAGAGTAGGTCTTAATGAGGCAAAAGCGATTGAGCTCGGTTACGACGGCACAAATGTTTATGATGTACTCAATGTACCTGATATGTTTGTAAGCATCTGCTCCGTGCTTATTATGGCATCCGTAGTAGGCGCAGTAATGAATGTTATACCTTACTTCTTCTACAATTTCACCGAAACCAAGCAGAAGGCTATTGTTAAGGTGCTTAAAATCAGAGCAATGTTTGAGGATTACGGCAACGGCGTGCTTAAAGATGAATTAAAGGCAGAGGGCATCGAAATAATTACAAATGCAAAGGCAACAGCAGTTAAATCTCCTGTTGATATAGCATCTGTCGGCAAGGATAAGTCCGCAGTTAAAGAAGCAAAACAGCTTAATGAGGATATTGAAATAAGCCAGTTTATCCTTGACGAAATGGAAAAATTCAACACACCCGCAGGCAAGGCACAGTATGAGTATGCAAAGCTTATTTATGATGCAGGTGTAAACGGCATTAAGGACGTTACTCTGCCTGCTCCTCAGGGCGACGATAAGCAGATAAGCCGTATTTACAACAGATACGTAAGAGAGATTAAGCGTGCAGTAAAATCTGCAAACAAATACTATGCAGGCGGCGAAATTGTACCCTACGATATTTCCGCATTTGATGAGCTTTTCAGCCGTGAGGATAATCTTACCGAAGAAATCAACAAGGTAATTGCTGCAACAAAGAAAGCAAGAGAAAGCAAGAACGACGCAGAAATTGCTAAGTACAAGCAGCAGCTTAATGACCTTCATGCACAGCAGAAGGCTCTTGGTCTTGAGATTAAAGTTGCCACAAACGAAAACACAAAATATAACCGCTCCGCAAAGCCATATATTGACGCAATCAGAGTAATCACCCA
>JAKSQR010000065.1 GCA_024404065.1 Clostridia bacterium
TTTTCAATATTTTTCATAGCAAGGTAGGCAGCACCAATCATGCCTGCGTTGTTGCCTGTTTCTGCTTTTAATACTTTTACATTTCTGAAGGAAGCCATAAGGTTATTTTGCAGGGTTTCATTCAGCTTATCAGTTATATATTTTTCATTCATAATGCCGCCGCCCACAACAATGCATGAGGGGTTAAAAATATATATAATTGATATAAGACCTGTGGCAACTTCATTTATCCAGTTATCCACAGTTTCTTTTATTTCGGGGCGTGTAAAGTTTTTGCCGTCAAAAATTTCTATGCCGTTAAGCTTCTCACCAGTTTTTTCAGAAACATCATTGGTAAGTGCCTTTGCTGAGGCATAGCACTCATAGCAGCCCTTTCCACCGCAGGTGCATTTTCTGCCATTTGTATGGGTGATTATATGCCCCATTTCTCCTGCGCTGAAGGATGAGCCTGTAAACACTTTGCCGTCAATAATTATAGCACCGCCTATACCTGTGCCGTAGGTAAGGCAAAGAAAGTTATCGCAGCCTTTTGCAGCGCCCATTACATATTCGCCGATAGCGGCAGAGTTTACATCATTTTCCACCTTTACAGGCTTATCGGTAGCCTTCTCTACAAGCTCCTTTACTTTAACGCCTGTGTAATGGGGGATGTTATCGGTTGCGTAAACTATTTCACCTGTAATACTGTTTACCTGACCTGCAGTTGAAATGCCTATGCAGTCAACATCACTATATTCCTTTGCTATATGGCAGACCTTTTCAATAAGCGCAGGTCCGCCCTCCAAAGCGTTTGTAGGTGTTTTATGCTTTTCAATAAAGCAGAAATTTTCATCACATACGCCGTATTTAATATCTGTGCCACCTATATCAAAGGTAAGAATTTTCATTTTGTATTCTCCAGTGCTTTTACAAAGCGCTTTGTAATATCCATAGGTCTTGTGATTGCGGTGCCGCATACTGCACCGAATGCGCCTGCCTCATATACATCAACTAAATCCTGAGGTACCCAGATTCCGCCCTCTGCAATAACGGGGGTGTGAAGCTCTGTTGCATATCTCTTTATAAGCTCACAGTCAGGCAGCTTCCTGCCCTTTGTGTAGGGAGTGTAGCCCGCCATGGTAGTACCTATTAAATCAAAGCCAAGCGCCTCAGCTAATTTGCCCTCCTCAAAGCAGGAGGTATCTGCCATAAAGAGCTGGTCAGGGTATTTCTTTCTTACTTCCTTAAAGAAATCCTCAAAGCTTATGCCACCGGGTCTTACTCTGTTTGTAGCATCAAGGGCGATTATTTCACAGCCTGCAGCCATAAGCTCATCAACCTCTTTCATTGTAGGTGTGATGTAAACATCGCTGTCCTCATACTCTGCCTTTATAATGCCTATTACGGGCAGGTTTACCTTTTCTTTTATAGCAAGTATATCCACTACTGTGTTTGCTCTTATACCTACTGCACCGCCAAGGTATGCAGCCCATGCCATTTTGCTCATAATATAGCTGTCATAAAGGGGCTCTGTAGGCAATGCCTGGCAGGATACAATAAGTCCGCCTTTAATCTTATCAAGTATTTCCTTATTGGTCATAGTGTGCCTCCGTAAAGTTTAATTACAAAAATATTATATATACTTTTTTTATTTAATTCAATTATTATTCTTGAAAAAAATATTCTATAATGCTATTATCAGCAGTGGGTGATGATTTATGAAAGATTTAGCAAAATTCAGGGGCGTATTTGTAGCCCTCAATGCTATTTATGATGAAAATGATGAGCTTAATCTTGAAGCTACAAAAGAGCTTGTAAAGATTTACAAATCAAAGGGAATCAAGGGCGTTTATGCCTGCGGCTCCACAGGTGAGGGCTTCCTTCTTTCAATGGAGGAGAGAATGGCTACTGCCCAGGCTGTAAAGGAAGCAGCCGGTGATGATTTCACAGTAATAGTACACGTAGGCTGTGCTTCTACTAAAGAGAGCATAAAGCTTGCAAAGCACTGCGAAAGCATAGGTGTAGATGCAGTATCTGCTGTGCCTGCAGTTTATTACCGCCTTTCTCCTGCAAGTGTTGAAAAGCATTGGAACGGCATAATTGACGCTACAGATTTACCCTTTATTATCTATAATATTCCACAGCTTACTGCCTTTAATCTTCCTTATGATTTATTTGGCAGAATGGCAGCTAACCCTAAAGTAATAGGCATTAAAAACAGCGAAGAGCCCGTATTTGGTATGGAGCGCTTCAGAACTATTGCAGGCCCTGATTTCGTTATATTCAACGGCTCAGATGAGCAGTTTATAGGCGGCAGACTTATGGGCGCAGACGCAGGCATAGGCGGCACCTACGGCACAATGCCAGAGCTTTTTGTAGCCCTTGATAAGCTTGTAAATGAGAATAAGATTGAAGAGGCAAAGGCACTTCAGTTTAAGATTAACGAGGTTATTTTTGACCTTCTCTCATGTGCATCTCTCTACGGTGCAGCAAAGCAGGTTATTTCCCTTCGCTTCGGTATAGATGCAGGTCAGCCCAGAAGCCCATTCCTTCCCGTTCCCTGTGACGATAAGGTAAAGGCAATAGCAGCCAAAATAGACCGCTTTGTAGCAGAACTTTAATATATTTTATAACAAAAATAACAGGCACATCGCAATGATGTGCCTGCTTTTCTTTACTTTGAAAGATTAGTTATTAGCGAGCCATTCCTCAGCCTTTTTAGCTGATACACTCTTGATATCTTCCTTGGTGTACTTTGATTCTGCACCACCGTTAGTATAAAGGAAGTAGTAACCTTTTTCGGTTTTGTAGAGAGATTCTTCATAACCTGCAGGGTCACCATAAGTACCTGCGGTACACTTCTTTATAAGCTCGGATGTTTCGGTGTCGTATTCTCTTTTACAGATAATCTTTTTCATCGAATTACTCCTCCTTTCTTTATTTTGTGGTATTTTATCATTATATCCGTTATATTTCAATGTATATCAAGACGAAAATACATCACAACATATTGTGGTTTTAGGTGAATATACAACAAAAAACAGCCGATATAAACACATCGGCTGTTTTGTATAGTTAAGCAATGCTCTTGAATACACCTAAAAGGCCCTGAATAAGCTGCATAAACATACTGATTATGGACTGCATAATTTCTGAGAAAATATTGTTGCCATCTGATGGAGTAGTGCTGCCACTGTCACCACCGTCACCACCTGAGGGGGGAGTAACAACGGGAACTGCTTTAACATCAATTACAACGCTGTCTTTTATAGTAAGTGTATTGTCAGTTTTTTCTTCTGTAGTTGTAGTTTCGGTTGTGGTGTTTTCTTTATTCTCAGGCAGTTTAACTGTTATTTCAGCAGTGATTTCTGCTCTGCCCTCAGCCATAGCTGTTATAACACCTGTATTATCTACTGTAAGTATTGTGTTATCAGATGAGCTCCATTTTACATCACTTACTGTGCCACCGAGCTTTGCAAGTGCTTCCTCATCCTTAAAGGTATATAACTGTGCCTTGTAGTTTACATATAAATCAAGCACGGAGGCAGTAACTCTTAAATATCTGGGCTCCTTTGTGCCATCATCCTTTTTAACATAAAGGTAGTTTCTGTCTACATTGCCTGTAATGCCATCTACTGTGCCCTTGCTTGTATACTGCCATAAGCAGTAGTCGCCTGCGTAATTTGTGCAGTTAGTGTAGTGAGCAAGCCAGATATCATAATAGGTTGAAATGTTATCAACAGTCATGTGGTCAGTAAACATTGTAGCGCTTGCGTAAACCATACCGTCATAGCCTGCAGCTGCTACTCTGTTACAGAAGGCAAGGCAAACGGAGGTAAGCTCATCCTTTGTAAGCTTTGCATCGTAAAGTCTGCCTGTGAATTTACCCTTACTTTCAGCATACTCACAGTCAAAAGCGATGGGGAGCTTAAGGTTGTAGCCAGCTACCTTCTGGATAGCGTAGTCAGCCTCTTCAATAGCCTCTGCTCTGCTTATAGCCTGGCTGTAGAAATATACACCTACATTAAGGCCTGCTTTAGTAGCGCCCTGAATATTTCTCTCAAAAGCGGTATCAACATTGAGTGAGCCTGTCTGATAGCCTCTGTAGCCAACTCTTATCATTACATTTTTTACACCGCTTGCAAGCACCTTATCCCAGTTAATGGTGCTGTTGTGAACGGAAACATCTATAAGGTCATAGATTTCATAGTTATCCTTGAATTTTTCTGCATGGATAATCTGCTCATCCTCTGCCATAGGGGAGTTGATATCCTTGCTTACAGAGGTCTGCTTTAATGCCATAGGGTCTTCATTTATGGCGTAGCTGACTGCAGCAGAAGAGCAGGCAATAATAAGGCAAAGTGTTACTGAAATCAGTGCTTTTAATTTCTTCAAGTCCATTTCCTCTTTTCTGTTTATTCTGAAACTGATTTGTAGTCATATACTATAAGTGTACCATATAAGCCATTTTGTTTCAATATATTGATAAAAATATAATATTATATAAATCGTAATGTGTTAATATACTGTAAATTTATCAAAAATAACGGCAGTTAATATAATTGACTATAAGCAGAAAATGTCTTATTATATTTGAGCAAATATTTTCGATTCAGGTAATATTATGGAGAAATCAGAATTAAAAAGAATATTTAAGGATACTGTGCCTATTATGATAGGCTACCTTGTATTGGGCTTTGGATTTGGCGTAATTATGGCTACCAAGGGCTATAATTTCTGGCTTGCACCCATTATGAGTATTTTTATCTACGCAGGCTCAATGCAGTATGCGGCAGTAGGGCTTTTTACAGGCGGTGCAGGTATGCTGACTGTTGCCCTTTCTACCCTTGCTATAAACGCAAGGCACCTTTTCTATGGCATAAGTATGATAGATAAATACAGTGACGCAGGCAAAAAGAAGCCCTATCTTATTTTTGGTCTTACTGACGAAACCTACTCTATTGTAAGCCATACTGATGAGGATGTGGATTACTGCTTTTTTGTTACACTGTTTAATCAGGTTTATTGGGTAATGGGCACGCTTATAGGCTCCATTATCGGCAATATGGTAAGCTTTGACGCAAGGGGATTGGATTTTTCACTTACCGCATTTTTCCTTGTAGTTTTTACTGACCAGTGGCTAAAGAGTGAAAAGCACCTGCCTGCAATAATCGGTGTAGGCACAGCGGTTATATGCCTGCTTATATACGGCGGGGATAAATTCCTGATACCCACTATGATAGAAATCGCACTTCTTCTCTACCTGCTTGAAAGAAGGGAGGAGAGAAAGAATGGATAATAAGCAAATTATAATTTCCATTGTGATTATGGCTGTGGTTACTGCGGCAATCCGTTTTCTTCCCTTTCTGATTTTTGATGGAGAAAATCCGCCAAAAATTATTTTAAGCCTTGGGAAAGCATTGCCCTTTGCCATGATGGGTATGCTTGTGGTTTATTGCCTCAGGGGAATTTCCTTTGACGCCGCAAAAAACTTTGTGCCTGAGGTTATAGCAGGCGTAATTGTAGTAACAAGCTATTACCTTAAAAAGAATACTATACTGAGCGTAATACTTGGCACAGGTGTATATATGCTGCTTGTGCAGGTCGTATTCAGATAAAGCAAAAACTCCTCACTTTATGTAGTGAGGAGTTTTAATAATGGCTACCGTTTGCAGAGCAGAAAGGAGTAAAGGCTCCGCTATACGGTAAATGTCAGGACAAGAAACAGTATTATGAATAACAACACGCACATTGAAAGAGTAAAGAACAATAGGAAACGGAAAATTAAAAAAGAAGGACAAAACATTTTTAGGGGTTTACTATGATATAGGAGGTATTCTGTTTCTTGCCTATGTCTGTAGTATACACTATTATCAGTACAATAAAACGGACTTGAAGCTCATATATTCATAAAAAAGTAAAAATTCTTCAAAAATGTTGATTTTTTATACCATTTGTCAGTTGAATTTATTCTTATATAGTAATAAAATGCTATATACTATGTGTTATTGAGGTAATTATGTTTAAGCAAAAATTTATTGGTGATAAAAAGTTTTATAAAATGGTTATGGCTGTAGCTTTGCCAATAGCTTTACAGAATTTCATAACCAACTTTGTAAATATGCTGGATAACCTTATGGTTGGCAGGCTTGGCACAGAGCAGATGAGCGGTGTAGCCATTGTAAACCAGCTTATATTTGTATTTAACCTTGCAATATTTGGTGCTATAAGCGGTGCGGGTATTTACACCTCACAGTTTTACGGCAAAAAGGATAATGAGGGTATAAGAAATACTCTGAGGTTAAAGATTGCAATATGTGTAATAATTGCAGTAATTGGTATAGCAATTTTTGCCTTTGGTGGTGGATTTCTTATTGATAACTTCCTGCATGAAGGCAGCGAAAAGGTAGATTTGGAATTAACCCGTCAGTTTGCGGTAAGCTACCTTAACATAATACTCATAGGTCTTGTGCCCTTTGCTTTATCTCAGGCAATTTCAGGCACTTTGAGAGAAACCGGCGAAACCTTTGTGCCTATGGTTGCAGGCTTTATGGCAGTTGCGGTAAACTGCATATTTAATTTCCTGCTTATTTTTGGTAAATTCGGCTTCCCTCAGCTTGGAGTAAATGGTGCCGCTATTGCAACAGTTTTATCCCGCTATGTTGAGCTTATTATTCTTGTGGTTTACGCCCTTGTAAAGCGTGACAGATTTGCATATTTCAAAGGCTTATTCAAAACCTTCAGAATGCCCACATCACTGCTTATTGGTGTATCAAAAACAGGCATACCCCTTATGCTTAACGAATTTTTCTGGAGTGCGGGTATGACTTTACTCAGCAACAGCTACTCCCTTCACGGTCTTGATGTAGTTGCAGCTTACAGCATATCATCCACAGTTATTAACCTGCTTAATACATTCTTCCTTAGCCTTGGTGTTGCAACAGGTATAATTATAGGTAACCTTCTTGGCGGTGATAAATTTGATGAGGCATGGGATTACACAAGAAAGCTTGTTGTATTTTCAATTTTCATAAGCCTTATTGTAATGCTTTTACTTATGGGCATATCAGGTATATTCCCTAAGTTTTATAATACTAACCCTGAGAGCAAGGCTATTGCCACATACTTTATACGCACAGCCGCTATCTTTATGCCCTTTGTTTCTATTGCAAACTCATCTTATTTCATAATACGAAGCGGCGGTAAGGTTATAGTTACCATTCTTTTTGACAGTGTGTATATTTTTGCACTTGTAGTGCCTGTGGCATTTGCAATGTTTTATGTATTCCATGCAAGTATATATGTGGCATATTTTGTAGTAGTAAGCCTTGATATAGTTAAATCAGCCCTTGGCATCTGGCTTATTAGAAGAAAGAAATGGCTTAATAATATAGTAGATAAGATTTAAAGATATGAAAGTTACAGAAGAATTATTTAACCTGAGAGATAGTGAGTATGCAGCCTTTCAGGCAAAGCTTACCCCGACCATTGCGCCCGAAAAATTTATAGGTGTGCGCCTGCCCATACTACGCAAATTTGCAAAGGAATATGCAAAGGACCCTGAGTGCAGTCAGTTTATGAGCACCTTGCCCCATGATTATTATGACGAAAATCTGCTTCACAGCGTGCTTATAACATACATAAAGGATTATGATACCTGTATGCAGGAGTTGGAAAAATTCCTGCCCTATATAGATAATTGGGCTGTATGCGACACAATGAGCCCTAAGGTGCTAAGGAAAAATAAAGAGGCTCTGCTGCTTAAAATAAAAGAGTGGGTAAAGAGTGATAAAACCTACACTATCCGCTTTGGTGTAGATATGCTTATGAGCTTTTACCTTGACGATGATTTTAAGCCTGAATACCTTGAAATACCCGCAAGCATCAGAAGTGACGAGTATTATGTTAATATGATGACCGCCTGGTATTTTGCAACTGCCCTTGCAAAGCAGTGGGATGAGGCAGTTAAATATATTGAAAACAGACGCCTTGACAGATGGACTCATAACAAGGCAATACAAAAATCCATTGAAAGCTTCAGAGTAACTCAGGAGCATAAGGACTACCTGAGAAGCCTTAAATATTAAA
>JAKSQR010000066.1 GCA_024404065.1 Clostridia bacterium
TATCAGGCATTTCTGAAAGGGGAGTGCTTCTGAAGGATTCCCTTACTCTTTGCCTGTGATTCTGGTGAGGATATTTATCTGTCGGCATATTATCACCTCCATATTTCCATTATAACACAAAAACAGCCGTGTAACAACACGGCTGCCTGATTTTTTATGTTAATCCACCGTCAACAGTAATTACCTGAGCTGTTGTGTAGTCAGAATCACTGCCTGCAAGGAAGGATACAACCCCTGCAATCTCCTCAGGTTTACCAAAGCGCTCCATAGGTATTTCATCTGCAAAAGCACTTTTTTCATCCTCGGTAAGGTTATTATTCATCTTTGTGTTTATAGCACCGGGAGCAATGCAGTTTACCTGTATGTTGCTTGGCGCAAGCTCCCTTGCAAGGGCTTTTGTAAGGCCGATTACTGCCGCTTTTGTAGCGGAGTAAAGCACCTCACAGGATGCACCGAAGGTGCCCCACATAGATGAAATATTTATAATTTTACCCTCGTGGCATTTTACCATATAGGGCACGGCACATCTGCAGGTATTGAATACACCCTTAAAGTTTATGCCGTTAAGCCTTTCAAAATCTGCATCGGTAGTGTCGGTAAAAAGCTTTTGCAGTGCAGCCCCTGCACAGTTTACAAGCACCTTAAAGCCACCAAAATCACTTTCAGCCTCAGCGAATACTTCATTGACTGCCTTCGGGTCTGCCACATCAAGCTTATATATCTCACATTTTCTGCCAAGGGCTTCAACCTTTGCTTTTACAGCCTCTGCCCCTTCTTTATCGGAGCAGTATGTTGCTGCTATATCGTAGCCATCACTTGCAAGCCTTACTGCAATAGCTGAGCCTATGCCACCAGATGCACCAGTAATAAATGCGTTACTCATATTAACCAAAGAGACTGCCGAATTCTTCAGAATCCATAAGTGCGGACATATTCATATAGCCGGGGCGTGCAGCAAACTTGCTGTCATCAACCTTATCTGAAATCTCTGTGTATTCAATAATGGTTACGTTGCCGTCGGTATCTTCAGTTTCAACACGCTTGATGTCGCCGTTAAGGTAGAAGTATCTGATTTCTGTATCGCCGTCCTTGTAAACATCTACAAGGTAGGTCTTGCCATTTACTATAACGTTACCGGATTTTACAAACTCAGCATCGTTATCCTTCTGTACACCCATTTCCATCTCTTCGGTGAGTGACTTGTATGTATCGTTGGGGATATCCATATAAGCTCTGAGGCTGTCCATATAGATTGTGCACTTGCCGTTTACAGCTACCATTGAGATGGGAAGGCTTAAGCCGTTGCCGGTAGGAAGCTTGGTCTGTACGTAAATATCCTGACCTCTCTTCATGGTGGTAACCTGTACGGTTGATGATTCACCATCTGCACTCTTTGATTCGATAGTCATCTTAATTGTGTATTTATCAGCAGTTTCAATATTGGTAATAGTCTGATTATTCTGCTGAATTTCGGAGTGGATGGGGTCACCGTTTTCATCTGTCTTAACATCTACGGTTTCCATCTTATCAATGTTGATGGGCTCGTCGCTTATCTCAAGCTTTGCGTCATCCTTTTCAAAGTATTCATCCTGCTTGTTTACATCTGTGATTGAGTCAATAAAGCTCTGTGCCTCAGGTGTAAGTGTGGTGGATTCACTTGTGATGGGCTGACCGTTTTCGTCTGTAAGTAAGGTATCTGATGAACCTACTGCGGATGTGTAAGTGTTGCCGTACTCATCAGTTACAGTAACAACCTCACCGCTTGTTACAGATTTACGGCAGGCGCAGAAGCTGAATAACACTGCAAAAATCAAAAGAACTGCACAAATTGATCTTATTTTCATATATTTTCCTCCTGTGGACTCTCCACATAATTATTACAATAATAGAATACAAAAAATGCGTGCCTATTTCAAGTACTATTTGCTAATTTGGTATAAATGAATTGTAAAGATATTGTTTCCTGTTTGTTACAAAGGGCAGGATTTTGCCTTAACACTTGAAATTGCAGGTTATATAAAGTATAATAGCCACGGTTTTGCTGATGTGGCACAGATGGTAGCGCAACTGATTCGTAATCAGTAGGTCGTGGGTTCGATCCCCATCATCAGCTCCATAACGGGCTTTTAATAAGTCCGTTTTTTCTTTTTATGCAGAAAGGCAATATCTCTTAAAAGCCTTGATATATTGGCATTTCTTGACAAGCTTAAAAATAAATGATATATTGATTTCCAATTTTACTTATATTAACAGGAGGTGAAAATGTGACTGAGATACTTAAAACTCTGTGGGATTGCTTACTGGATTCCCTTGTGGATACAGCAAAGCTTATACCCTTTTTGTTTTTAACATATCTGCTTATGGAGTATATAGAGCATAAAACAAGCGAAAAGGCAGAGGAAAAAATCAGAAAAGCAGGCAGATTAGGTCCTGTAATCGGCGGATTTTTAGGCATAGTACCTCAGTGCGGATTTTCAGCCTCAGCAGCCAGCCTTTACTCCGGCAGAATTATTACCTTAGGCACTCTTGTGGCAATTTTCCTCTCTACATCAGATGAAATGCTGCCTATTCTTTTATCAAGGGCAGGCACAGTAGGTGCAAAAACCATTGCGGAGATTCTTATAATCAAAGTTCTTGTTGCAATTATTATAGGTCTTGGCATTGACCTTATTATGCACCTTACTGCAAAGGATAACAAAAAGGTGGAAATTCACTGCCTTTGTGAGGATGATGACTGCCACTGTGAAGAGGGTAGTATATTTAAGTCTGCCCTGCACCACTCAGTGCATATAGTAGTTTTTATCTTTATAGTTTCTTTTGTGCTTAATGCACTTATAGCCCTTGTTGGTGAGGCGAAATTAGGTGCGGCAATTTCAAAAATTCCTGTGCTTGATTGTGCTGTTGCAGCCCTTGTAGGCCTTGTACCAAACTGTGCTGCAAGCGTTGTGATTACTGAAATGTACATAGCCGGCATAATAGATGCAGGCGCTATGATGGCAGGTCTGCTTACAGGCTGTGGCATAGGCTTGCTTGTGCTTTTCAGGACCAACAAAAAGAACCTGATGGAAAACGTAAAAATACTTTTCATAATGTATTTTGCAGGCGTTGTTGTAGGCTCCATAATTCATTTTATGGGCATTGCAATCTGATTTTATTTTTTCAGCAATGCAACAATTTTGCCCTGCAAACTGTACTTATTAGTGAAAAAAGGCCGAAAATATGGGAAAAATTAACCGTTTCTTAATAATTACCTGTATTTATATATTTGACCTTTTAAATATTATGTGATATAATTACCCCAAATAATGCTCACAAATAACAAATTGGAGGAAAACGAAATGAAAATTTCCAAGAGACTTCTTGCAACAGTTCTTGCAATTCTTATGCTCTGCTCAGGTCTTGCAGTATCTGCTTATGCAACAGAAACAACAGACGCTGATTTAGCAACCTTCACAGTTGATGATGAGGCTCTCACAGTTAAAGCAGTAGTAGATGGCACTAAATTTGATAAGCAGAAGGATACTGTTGCACTTGTAATTTCAAAGAAGGTAGCTACTTCTTACGCAACAGATGAAACAGTAAAGATTGGTGAAACTCTTTTTGATAAGAACGACAACGCAGTTATTACTGCAACCGGTCTTAAAGCAGGCACAGAATATGCTGCAAAAGCAGTTGTTACCAAGGAAAATGATGATACAATTATTTATGAGGAAACTTTCTCAATTCTTAAGACAAGAACAGCTCCCAAGTCAGTTACAGCTACAGCAGGTGTTGGTACACTTAAGGTAGATACAGTTAACGGTTCAGCTATCGTTGTTAAAGATGGTGAGCCTCAGGTTGCTGGCGTAAATGTTGAGTTTAAGCTTGTTAATAAAGAAGGCAAGGCAGTAGACGCAGCAGGTAAGGTTATTACTGATGCTGATAAAGAGTGGGTTAAGGATTACTCATTCAAGGGCCTTGAGCAGAAGGCAAAGTACACTGTAAATGTCAGATTTGCAAAGAATTCAGAGTACAAGGCAAGCGAAGCAGCTTTTGTTGTAAAGACTATCCTTGAAAGCAACACAGCTAAGCCCGCAGCTCCTGTATTCACAGCAGTTACAAAGACTTCTATCACATTCAAGGAAGTTGCTAACGCACAGTATTCACTTGATAACGGTAAAACATGGAAGGATTCACCCGTATTCAGCGGTCTTCCCTCAGGTGCAACATACACAGCAGTTATTAAGGTTAAGGCTACTGAAACAAAGGCAGAATCTCCTGTAAGTGATTCAACTAAAATCAGAACAAATACAGCTGACGTTTTCGAAGCACAGAAGGCTGACATCAAGGTTACTGGTATTGCAGCAGGTGATGCAGTTAAGTCAGGCTCATCATTAAGCGTTAGCGCAAATACTGTTAAGCGTACCGAAGGTACAGCACAGTGGGGCGATACACAGCTTGTTCCTGTATCAATCAAAATCGGTTCAACCTCTGCAGCATTTGATGCTAAGGGTAAAGCTGAAATTCAGCCTAGTGCAGGTGATAACGGCAAGACAGTAGATGTTGTTGTAACATATAGCCTTCAGAAGTATACAGGCAAATGGGAAAACACAAAGACTGAAACAGTTACATTCAAGGTAACAGTTGTTACAGCTCTTACAGCTTCTCTTGGCAGCTTCATCAGCCTTATCACAAATACTATTCCCTCAATCTTCGCTCAGATTATCGGCATTCTCTCTAAGCTCGGTGTTACATTCATCGGCCTTATCAGCCAGAAGAAGAGCTGAGAATAGCAAAGTACACAAACCAATATAAAGTTTTACTTAGTATATTTATATAAATAAATTAAATAAAACACTTGAATATTCGCTCTGCGTGTGGTATAATTTCCAGGCAATTCACACGCAGAGCTATTTTTGTTGCTCTCCTTTTTATGAGTGCAGGTTATTAAAGCCTGTTGCAGCATCAGGCTTTGCGGCGGTTGTGTCTGACAAGATACAAAATTAACTTAAGGAGGAAAAAATCATGTCAGTAGTATCAATGAAGCAGTTACTCGAAGCAGGCGTTCACTTCGGTCACCAGACCAGAAGATGGAACCCCAAGATGGCAGAGTACATTTTCACAGAAAGAAACGGTATCTATATTATCGATCTTCAGAAGACCGTTAAGAAGCTTGAAGAAGCTTACCTTTTCGTTCGTGAAATCGCAGCAGACGGCGGCGAAGTACTTTTTGTAGGTACAAAGAAGCAGGCTCAGGATTCTGTTAAGGAAGAAGCAATCCGTTGCGGTATGCCTTACGTAAACGCACGTTGGCTCGGCGGTATGCTCACAAACTTCAACACAATTAAGAAGAGAATCGCAAGACTTGCACAGCTTAAGGCTATGGAAGCTGACGGCACATTTGACCGTCTTCCCAAGAAGGAAGTTACAAAGCTTTCTCTTGAGATTGAAAAGCTTGAGAAGTTCCTCGGTGGTATCACAGCTATGAAGAAGCAGCCCGCTGCTATGTTCATCGTTGACCCCCGCAAGGAGAAGATCGCTGTACTTGAAGCTAAGAAGCTTGGTATCCCCATCGTTGCTATCGTAGATACAAACTGCGATCCTGACGAAGTAGATTACGTTATTCCCGGTAATGATGATGCTATTCGTGCTGTTAAGCTTATCGCTGGCGCAATGGCAGATGCAGTTATAGAAGGCAGACAGGGCGAGCAGAGCGCTCCCGCAGCTGCTGAAGAAGAGAAGGCAGAGGAGGAATAATTCATGGCAGCATTCACAGCTAAAGACGTTCAGGCTCTCAGAGAGAAGACCAACGTTGGTATGATGGATTGTAAAAAGGCACTTGTTGAAGCTGATGGCGATATGGACAAGGCAGTTGAAATCCTCCGTGAAAAGGGTCTTGCTTCTGCAGCAAAGAAGTCAACAAGAGTTGCAGCTGAAGGCGTAATCGGTGTTTACACCGATGGTAACGCTTCTGCACTTGTAGAGCTTAACTGCGAAACAGACTTCGTAGGTAACAACCCTGATTTCAAGGCTCTTGCAAACGCTATTGCTAAGACAGTAGTTGAAAAGAAGCCTGCAGATATGGATGCACTTAACGCAGCAGTTATCGCTGACGGTACAGAAACAGTTGCTGAAGCTATTCAGACACTCTTCCTCAGCGTTAGAGAAAACCTTAAGCTCAGAAGATTTGAGCTTGTTGAAGGTACTGCAGTATCTTACATCCACGCTGGCGGTTCAGTTGGCGTACTCGTATCATTCGATACAAACAACACAGGCGACGAGTTCACAGCTATGGCTAAGAACGTTGCTATGCAGGTTGCAGCTATGAGCCCTGAGTATCTTACAAAGGACGACATTTCAGCTGACGAGCTTGCTAACATGAAGTCAATCATCGTTGAGTCATCACTCAATAAGGCTGATACACTTCCCAAGCCCATCCTTATGGATTGCATTAAGGAAGCTTGCGAAAAGAAGATCTGGAGCGACGCTGATATCGCTGCTTACGAAGAGCAGAAGAACAACAAGTTCCTCTTCAACTTCCTTTCAAAGGAAGCTATTCCTCAGCTTGCTGAAATCGCACTTTCACACAAGGCTGAAATCGCTGATAACAAGATTTTTGCAGGTGCAGTTATGGGCCGTCTTAATAAGCAGCTCAAAGAGTCCTGCCTTCTTGAACAGGATTTCGTACGTACAGACCTCTTCGAGGGCGCTGTAGCTGGTTACATTGCTAAGGTTGCTAAGGACCTCGGCGCTGAAATCAAGTGCACAGGCTATGTTCGTTTCGCTAAGGGCGAAGGCATTGAGAAGAAGGTTGACGACCTTGCTGCTGAAGTAGCAAAGATGGTTAAATAATTAAACCTTAATTAAACTTAAAACTCCCACTGAAATTCAGTGGGAGTTTTTGCATATATTATATTACTTTATATTATACTTTGGATTTCTCAGGTAAATTAAGAATTATAATTGCGGTGAGTATAAGCAGAATACCAGTAATCTTAAAGGCTGAAACACTTTCGCCATATACCGCCATACCAAGCACCGCGCCAACCATAGGCTCTATGGCTACTATTATAGCAGCCTTTCCGCTCTCCATTCTCTGCAGACCCCAGGTATAAAAGAAATAGGGGAGCACTGTGCAGAAAAATCCTATACCAAGACCCCACAGTATTATCTCAGGTGTAGCCTTGATTTCTGTAATGGTTTCAACAGGTTTGCCGATAAATAAAGAGCCTATAAGACCAAAAATAAATGTATAAACCGTAACTGTAAGTGTATCGTATTTCTTAAGGGCAACTCTGCCAAAAATGGTGTAAAGACCATAGAAAAGACCGCTTGCAAGTCCTGTTAAAAGTATTAAGGGCTTCAGCTGATATTTACCGCCTATGAGCCCTGCCACAAGCACACAGCCTGCAAAGGTGAGAGCTAAGGCAACAAGCTTTCGCACAGTAATCTTTTCTTTGAATAAAATTGCGGAGAGTATCATAATAAATACGGGTGAGGTATAAAGAAGCACAACTGCTATGGAGGCTTCGGATTTTATCATGGTGTAGAAGTAAGCACAGTTAAAAAGCACCACGCTCACAATACCTGTACCAACAAATATCCACAAATCCTTCAGCTTTATTTTAAGCTTTGATTTATCCTTTACAGCTAAAAACAAAGTAAAAAGGGGAGCGGCCACAACCATGCGTATAAGTGAAATCTGCATGGCATCCACATCCAAGCGGGAAAGATTTTTAATAAAAATTGTGATTATGCCCCACAGCATACCCGAGAGCAAAACACTGAAAAATGCCTTTGAGTTTTTCATTATATTACCTTCCTTTTTCAAAGAAGGATTATATCAGCATTTACTCAGTAATTCAACCTGATTGACAAATAAATAAATTGGTGATAATAATAAATCAGACGGGCGATTAGTTCAGTTGGGAGAATGTCGGGTTCGCAATCCGAAGGTCAGGGGTTCGAACCCCCTATCGTCCACCAAAAGGCATTACTTCGGTGATGCCTTTTTATCGTAGCATATCGCCATAAACAA
>JAKSQR010000067.1 GCA_024404065.1 Clostridia bacterium
GTTTGTAAGCACTATGCTGCCACCTGTAAGTATGGGAAGATAAATCTGAAGCTTTGTAGCTAAAATCATCTGAATACCGTAAAGCTCAAGGGTTGAGCTTGCAAGGTAGCTTAATTTAGGAGTGCAGGGTACAAGGTCGCAAAGCATTATTACGCCAAGTGTTGAGGGTAAGCCTGTAAGGTAGAAAAGGTCATAAACGCCAAGTGACATTCTGTTCTGATATGCGGGGTAGCCTACAAACTTAAGCAGCATAAAGCCACCAACAATAAGAACTACTGTAAGTACGGCGTAAAGTGCTTTTTTCTCTCTGAGCTTTTCAAAGAGGTTATATTTTTCAAATACACAAGCAAGCACAATAACAGGAACTCTGTTAAGGAAAATCAGCACTGCTCTGTATTTGTCGTGGGTTGTAAATGATGTAAACATTGAGAAGCAGAGCCAGAATACAAGCAGTAAACCAAAGAGGATAGAGTATTTCTTAAAGGTCTTGCTGTTCTTTTCAATCTGTAATGCAACCCAGAATACAAGGTAAAGTATAATAATAGCAGGTATAAACCAAAGGAAGCTGCCACCGCCCAGCTTAAGGAAATTATAGAAGCTGAGAGTGTTAGGAATTTCTTCCGGCTTTCTGTTATTAAGGAACACATACAAAACTGTAAAGATTACAAACTCAAAGTAAAACTCCTTACACTTTTTAATGTGCCACTTAAAGTCGCCTTCTTTTCTGCTGAGTGAGTAAGCAGATAAGAAAAAGAACATATCAACGCCGATAAAGAAGAAGAATAAAAGCTGCTTTTCAGCCTGCCATATTCCTGAGCCAATTGTGCCTATAGGGCTCCAGAGGTGGTACAGTAAAATAAGAATACCAGCTACCAGCATAGATGTTTTTTTATTTTTCATGGTTTAATACGCCGGATTTTAATTCCGTTTCTCCTTTCTGAGATTTATAGTAAAATCAGAATGTATAGGGTGCTAATACTGCAAATACGTAGCCGCCAGCTTCAGTCATAAGTGCTTCGTCAGCAGCAACGCAGATGAGCCATCTTGTATTAAGGTTAGGCTCATTAGCCTGAATAAATGCCTGAGCATCTTCAGTTTCAATTACATAAGCAACAAGGGGGATAGAGCCAATCATAGGTCTTATAGTAACAGCCTTTGTATAGCCTGTAACATCCTGAGAGAAGCCATCAAAATAGTTGCCTTCGATGGGCCAGTCAGCTGTTGTAAGAGCAACATCCTTAAGCTCATCAATACCTGCTACTGCTTCAGCAATAGCGTTAATATCCTTGCCTTCAGCAGCGGCTGCCTTGAATGCTGCGGTCATAGCCTCAGCTATTGTAGCCTGACCTTCGGGCTTTGCATGCTCAGTTTCTTCCTCTTCAAAGCCTGCGTCCCAGTTGGGGTCATAGCCGGGCATATTTTCTACGCCGTCACCAACAGTTGTGTCAGCTGCTTCGGTGGTTTCGGTGTTGGTTGTAGTTGTTTCGTCATTGTTTTTTGCGCCACAGCCTGCCATTGCAAAAATCATGCAAAATGAAAGAGCGAGGCAAAGAATAGCAATAAGAGTTTTTTTCATAGTTATTATCTCTCCTTTTCTTTTTTACGATAATATCATAGTTTTTTAATAAAATCAATTAAACAAATTGCGTGATTTATCCGATAAAGCTTAAAATTGTTTCAATATAGCTCTCAAGCTGAGCCTGCTTGCTTTGGTATATTTCGTGATAGGTGCCTTGAGTTTCCACTACAAATACATTTTTATCAGCTTGTCTGCACTTATCTATGAATATATCCTGATACTTTTCAAGAAGCTGCTCATCTATAAAGGGCTTAATAACAAGAATGGGACAGTTTATTTTTGCTATGTTTTCTTCTTTTAGTATCTCATCTCTTGCTTTAAGCGAATTTAATACCCATCTGAAGGTAGGTCCGCAAGTCTGATATTCAGGGTTTTCCTTTTTGAACCTGAGCCAGAAATCCCCACGCTCTATTGAGGTTGCATCCTTGTTACCTGCTTCAGGCTCAAACACGCATTTGCCGGGGGCAGGCATATCACCCTTGCCGATTTTATTTACAAGCTTTGCAACAGCTTCTGCAATAGCAACAGGCATACCCATATTGCCACATATCATGGGTGACGAAAGCACAAGCCCGTCAAATTTAACATTTTGCTTCATTATGCTGAGTAAGGCTGCATTACCACCGAGTGAATGAGTGTAGCAATAAAAGGGTTTTTCATAAGAAATAATTTTATTAACGAAATCTGCTATATCTTCAGCGTAGTATTCAAAGCCCTGACTATCTACTCCATAGGCAGGGGCTTTATCCTTATAGGAAAGTCCATGACCTCTTAAATCAAGGGAATAAACACTAAAGCCTTCATTAAAGAAATAATATGCCATTTCGTCAAACTTTTTAGCACTTTCGGTAAAGCCGTGCAGTATAAGTATATTTGCCTTTGCCTCAGGATTTACATAGCTTAAATAGTGCATTCTTTTCCCATCACGGGAGTCAAAATAACTGCTTTGCTCATTCTGCTCACAAAAGGGAGCAATTATAGCTTTATATTCGTTTTCAAAATTTGCGTCACTTAATATCTGCATAAGCTACTCCACGGTTAGTAATATAGTCTTTAAGCATTCCTGCAAAATCGGTCTGTATAATATCAAAGCCCTTATCTATGAGCCAGCCCCAGCCCTTATCAGGCTCACCTGCAACGGAGATGTCATCTGTATGACCTGCGCTTAAAACGGCGTGGTAATCATACACCTCCGCATTTGCAAAAAGGATTTTGCCTTTATTGTGCATTTCCTCTATGTATTCGTCACTGCAGACCTTTGCACTTTCTTCCTTAAAAAGCACCTCTGCGCCTATGCAGTTTATGCCTTTTGCGGTAAGCATATCAGTAATTGTATCCTCATTTTTTACAATGGGCATAAACATAAAATCCTTTGCGCACTCAAGTATGGAGTTTATGTATTTATCCTTTATGGCAGCTTTTACTACCACCTGTTTTTCTACACCTGTACGGCGGATAACCTCTGAAATGCCGGGTATATCCATCCAGAATTTATCCACATTTATGTAGCATTTTCCTTTGAGGAAATCCAGCACCTCATCTAATTTTTCCACCTTGTATTGAGTGGGCAGATGGTCGCTGTTTGTGTATCTTAATTTCTCTACTGAGGAAGCCTTCATAGCGGATATGGGAATAATGGAATGAAGCTGTGGAAACTCCATTCCGGGATGAAATACAAAATGCTTACCATCACGGCTTTTTGTAACATCCAGCTCAATCATCTGTGCGCCGTTTACAAGGGCGGCATTGAATGCAGCAAGGGTGTTGCAGGGCACGTTGCCACCGCAGGAGCCTCTGTGAGCACATATAAAAGTGTTTCCCTGAATATTATTTTTCAGGCTGTCGTTAAAGTCAAACATAAGCGCCTCTTTTTATTCGTTAATCGGTGTTGAATCTTATATAATTTATGATATAATATGCGTAGTAATTTTGTCAAGCAACACAGAGGTGCAGGGTATGAAAAAATTAAGCAAAGACCAGAAGAAAAAAGCACTTATAATATCAGGTGTAGTTACAGTGTTTATATGCCTTATTATGAATTTATGGCTTATTCCGTCAATCAATAATCAGTCTGTTGAAGGTCAGAAAATTTTTGATATGCGACCCACAGGCTACTCATTTGATGACGCAAAGTATTATGTGTACAGTCTTTCTGCTGAAGGTAATCACATATACCGCACAAGGCAGCTGCCCCTTGATTTTATTTATCCTATAGCCTACCCAACCTTCTTTTACCTTGCCATAGAAAAGCTTTTTGAAAACAAGAAAAAGCTGAAGTATATAGCTTTTGTGCTGCCTGTTTTTGATTATATTGAAAACATAATGGTTTTATGTATGCTGAATTTTTATGGTGGTACAGTAATGGTGCAGATTTCGTCAATAGCCACCATAGTTAAAAACCTTCTGATGTATGTAATTTTCGGCATTCTCATAGTAGGAGTTATAAAGCTCTTAAACGAAAGAAGATATCGCAAAATTTAACAAAAATCAAAGCCCTGTGCACAATGCACAGGGCTTCTTCTGGCGTCCTCGGCGGGATTCGAACCCACGGCCTTCCGCTTAGGAGGCGGACGCTCTATCCTGCTGAGCTACGAAGACATCACGGGTATTCTATCAAAAGTGTATTGTAAAGTCAAGAAAAAATACGGGTATAAGCTCAATTATATTCGTATATTTCGCCTATAAAAATTATCTTGAATTTATGCAATAGTTATAATATAATATTAGCGGTTAAAATTCAAAATCATATCTTTGAAAGGAAGAAAAGACATGAGCACACTCAACAAAAAGTCAGTTGACGATTTTAATGCAAAGGGCAGGAGAGTTCTTGTTCGTTGCGACTTTAACGTTCCCCTTAAGGATGGCGTTATCACAGACGAAACCCGTATCGTAGCAGCACTTCCCACAATCCAGAAGCTTATTAACGATGGCGCAAAGGTTATCCTTTGCTCACACCTTGGCAAAGTTAAAGATGGCCCCAACGAAGGCGAATCACTTGCTCCCGTAGCAGTAAGACTTGCTGAGAAGCTTGGCAAAGAGATTAACTTTGTAGCTGATTATAACGTAACAGGCGAAGCTGCAACAGCAGCAGTAGCAGCAATGAACGAAGGCGATGTAGTTCTTCTTCAGAACACACGTTTCCGTGGTAAGGAAGAAACAAAGAACGGCGAAGAGTTCTCAAAAGAGCTTGCTGACCTTGCTGATGATTATGTATGCGATGCATTCGGTTCATCACACAGAGCACACGCTTCTGTAGCTGGTGTTACAAAGTTCATCACAGAAAAGGGCGGCGTAAACGCTGTTGGTTACCTTATGCAGAAGGAAATCGATTTCCTTGGCAACGCAGTTGAAAATCCTGTAAGACCTTTCGTAGCAATCCTTGGTGGTGCTAAGGTTTCTTCCAAGATTTCAGTTATCAACAACCTTCTTGATAAGGTTGATACCCTCATCATCGGTGGCGGTATGGCTTACACCTTCTCAAAGGCTGAAGGCGGCAAAATCGGTAACTCACTTTGCGAGGATGACTTCCTTGATTATGCACTTGAAATGAAGAAGAAGGCAGCTGACAAGGGCGTTAAGCTTCTCCTTCCTGTAGATAACAGAATCGGTGACGATTTCTCAAATGACTGCAACATCCAGATAGTACCCACAGGCGAAATTCCCGATGGTTGGGAAGGTATGGACATTGGTCCTGCAACAGAAAAGCTCTTTGCAGATGCAGTAGCAGAAGCTAAGACAGTTGTATGGAATGGTCCTATGGGCTGCTTCGAAATGAGCAACTTCGCATCAGGTACAATCGCAGTAGCAGAGGCTATGGCTAAGATTGATGGCACAACCATTATCGGTGGTGGTGACTCAGCAGCAGCTTGCAACCAGCTTGGTTTCAGCGATAAGATGAGCCACATTTCAACAGGCGGCGGTGCTTCTCTTGAATTCCTTGAGGGCAAGGAGCTTCCCGGCGTAGCAGCAGCTGACAATAAATAATTAACTTTTGGAAAAGAGGATATTATTATGAATAAAGCAACACGTAAAACAGTTATCGCAGGTAACTGGAAGATGAATAAAACTCCCTCAGAAGCAAAGGCACTCATCACAGAGATGAAGCCCCTTGTTGCAGATGCAGATTGTGACGTAGTTCTCTGCGTTCCTTTCATTGACATCGCTGCAGCAATCGAAGCAGCTGAAGGCTCAAACATCAAGATTGGTGCTGAGAACGTACACTTCAAGGCAAGCGGCGCATACACAGGCGAAATTTCAGCTGATATGCTCAAGGAAGCAGGCGTTGAATACGTTGTAATCGGTCACTCAGAAAGAAGACAGTACTTTGGTGAAACAGATCAGACTGTAAACCTTCGTACACTTGCAGCTCTTAACGCTGGCCTTAAGGCTATCGTTTGTGTTGGTGAAACACTTGAGCAGAGAGAGCTTGGTTACACTGAAACACTTCTTAAGTATCAGACAAAGATGGCTCTTACAAACGTAACAAAAGAGCAGCTTGCTAATGTAATTATTGCTTACGAACCCGTTTGGGCTATCGGTACAGGCGTTACTGCTACTGATGACCAGGCTGACGAAGGCAACGGCTATGTTCGTGCAGCAGTTGCAGAAGCTTACGGTGCAGACGTTGCTGAAACTGTTACAGTTCAGTACGGCGGCTCAATGAATGCTAAGAATGCTGAAGGCCTTCTTTCAAAGGTTAATGTTGATGGCGGTCTTATCGGCGGCGCATCACTTAAGGCTGAGGATTTCTCAATCATCGTAAAGGCAGCTTCAAAATAATTTAACTAATAACGGGTAGGATTTATTCTACCCGTTTTAACTGTAAAAGGAGAAAACAAAATGTCCGAAAAAGTTGTTCTTATAGTTATGGACGGCGTTGGCTTCTCAAAAACAGGTCTTGGTGATGCTGTTTCACTTGCCAATATGCCCGTACTCAATAAACTTCTTAAAGAATGCCCCAATACCCGCCTTAAGGCTCACGGCGACGCTGTAGGTCTTCCTTCAGATGACGATATGGGTAACAGTGAGGTTGGTCACAACGCTCTTGGCTGCGGTCAGATTTATTCACAGGGTGCAAAGCTTGTAAACGAATCCATCACATCAGGCAAAATTTATGAGTCTGACGCATGGAAGGAAGTTGCAGGTAACTGCCTTGATAAGAAATCAGCACTTCATTTCATCGGCCTTCTTTCCGATGGTAACGTTCACTCCAACATCAACCACCTTTTTGCTATGATGGCAGAGGCAAAAGCAGAGGGTATCAAGAACGTTCACGTTCACATCCTTCTTGATGGCAGAGATGTTCCCGCAACATCAGCTCTCACTTATGTAGATGCTCTTGAAGCAAAAATTGCTGAGCTTAATGATGACACATTCACTGCTGATATCGCATCAGGCGGCGGCAGAATGAAGATTACAATGGACCGTTACGAGGCTGACTGGAATATGGTTAAGCTTGGTTGGGGTACTCACGTTAAGGGCGAAGGCAGACAGTTTGCATCAGCAACTGAAGCAATCGAAACCTATCGTGCAGAAATCGCAGGCATTATTGACCAGGATCTTCCTCCCTTCGTAATTGCTAAGGATGGCGCTCCCGTTGGTGCAATCAACAATGGCGACAGCGTAATTCTTTATAACTTCAGAGGCGACAGAGCCCTTGAAATCTCAATGGCATTTGACTATGACCAGTTTGATAAGTTTGACAGAGGCGCAAAGCCCGATGTTGTATATGCAGGTATGCTTCAGTATGACGGCGACCTTAAAATCCCCGTTAAGTACCTTGTAAATCCCCCCGAAATCAAGGAAACTCTTTCAGAGCTTCTTGTAAATGCAAATATGACTCAGTTTGCAGTTTCTGAAACTCAGAAGTACGGTCATGTAACATATTTCTGGAATGGTAATAAGAGTGGCAAGTTCAGCGAAGAGCTTGAGGATTACCTTGAGATTCCTTCAGATGTAGTTTCATTTGACCAGAGACCCTGGATGAAGAGTGCTGAGATTACAGACGCTGTTATTGAAGCTATGTACAGCGGTAAGTATGATTTTATCCGTTGCAACTATCCTAATGGCGATATGGTAGGTCATACAGGCTCACTTGATGCTACAATCACCGCTTGCGAAGCAGTTGACCTTGGCCTTGCAAGAGTACTTAAGGTTGCTGACGAGCTTGGTGTAACAGTGCTTGTAACTGCTGACCACGGTAATGCAGATGAAATGCTTGAAAAGAATAAGAAGGGTGAGGTTCAGGTTCGTACTGCTCACTCACTTAACCCTGTTCCATTCATCATTTACTCAAAGAACAGCTATGAAATGAAGGAAGGCAACTTCGGCCTTGCAAACGTAGCTCC